>JACQNR010000068.1 GCA_016202975.1 Acidobacteriota bacterium | reverse complement strand
CTTCAGCACCAGCCCGGCCGTCCGATTTACCGCATCGGCAAGCGCGACGTTGGCGTCCTGGGCGAGGGGCGGACGAAAAAACTGGCAATGCGTCAGCGAGCAGAAATCGTACCCGTCGGGGCGATGACGCCCGCGTGAGGCAAGGGCCCAGGTGCGCGCCACTACTGCCATTGCCTCCATCGCCGCCAAACTCTTGAAAGTTGCGGCTTCCCCCGCGAGGACGCCACTGACGTACGTTTCCGGGTCAATGACCACAACGGCTCTCAGGCTTCCATGAGCCGCACGAATTTCGGCGGCCCGAACGGTCACACCCCTCTTAGTTGTGTTGCCACCGGAATCCCTAGCTACGGCATCCAGTCGGAATACCGAATCGGCGTGGGCCGAAGTTCGCTTAAATGCTCGGGAGGTGTTTCCCGCACTGCATCGGAGAATTGCCGATTCTGCCACGCACTGCGCCGTTTTTCCGGGGCGCGCCTCCAGGCAGGGAGCTCGTGCTTCGCCCTCGCAGATTTCGACCGCGACGGCACCGGGTGTAAGAACGATCTCCTTCATGCCGGTCTTGGTGAATAAATCCACACGAAAGTCACTGCCGCGGATAGATTGGGTAAAACCTGAGAGCGAGATAGCAAGGGCGATGGCGGCCCGGGTGCGATTCATCGCGTCTCTCGCAGGGCGAAATATTGACGAAGAATCCTGCCGGCCAGTGGCGCCGCGTCATGCGCCCCGGTGCCACGACTGAGAAACACGACAATGGCAATCTCCGGCGCATCCGCGGGGGCGTATCCGGCGAACCACGCGTGCGTCCACCCGCTTCCGTCCAGTGCGCTGCCGGTGCCGGTCTTCCCGGCGACTCGAATTCCGCGGACGGCTGCCGCCTGGCAGGTCCCTGCGCGCACGCACTCTTCCAGGCCCTCGGAGAGTGTCTGCCAGGTCGATGGCTTCAGGCGCACGGTACGAAGTACGGAGGGTGTCTTTGATTTTCCCCGCTGCAGCCGGTAAATCGTGCCGCGAGTGGCGACCGCCGAGTAGGCCATCAGCAATTCGGCGGGCGTCCCGAAGACCGGCTTCTCCCCCAGGGCCGCGCGGGCCTTCGCGGCGGGATCGGCAGAGATGCGGAGAACTGGGCGCTCTTCAGTCGTGGGGGTAGTTCCAAAACCGAACATGGAAAATCCGCGCTGCAGGGTTGCAGCGTCGAGTCGCGTGCTGAGTGCCGCGAAGAAGTAGTTGCAGGAGTTCGCAAGCGCCGTGGTAATGGTGAATGGCTCGATGGCATCTGGGTGCGAGCAGTGGTATGCCTCGCCCAGAAGAGGGGGAACGCGCCGACAGTTTAGCGTTTCATCCGGTTTGATCAGATTATTCTCGAGCGCCACCGCGCTCGTCACAAGCTTCGCGGTTGATCCGGGTGGGAAGGCACTCTGGAATATGACTCGGCGATTCCAGACAGCGAGAATCCTGCCCGTGCGGGGGTCGGATACGATCGCCGCGCCGCCGGTCCCACGCATGATTTCGCTCACGCTGGTTTGAAATCGATCGTCGGAATGGACGCGCTGGGGGAGAAGGAGTGCCACCAACAACGGCGCAAGGCGCGTGCATCTGTGCACGACATCGCGAAGGCTATTTTCGCTCGGGCGATTCGGCATGGCCAAGTTTGAGTTCGCGCAAAATCCTATCATCTCTGTGGGCTGGGCAAGGGGAAATTGAATCCGCTGACCGGAAAACGCCCGGGCTGTGGGTACAAAGCTCTTGACCCCAAGCCGAATCCGGCCGATGCTATCGGCGAATCAACGATTCCGGATCTTGCTCCAGACGAAGGTTGCCTCATGTTTGATCGTCGATCGTTTCTTAAGAAAACGGGTCCCGCCGCCGCGATGGCCTCGGCGGCAATGGTTGGGGCAGGATCCACCCAAGCCGCTGTCGAACCGCCCGACAAATCCTACTTGGTTGAATGCGTGACCTTCCGTCTGGAGTTTGGGAGGCAGTTGAGTAATTTGCTGGGCTGGCTGGAGAAGCGCGCTATGCCGCTCTGGCAGAAACACAAGTTCGGGCCAGCGGGTGTTTTCACCGTGGAGATCGGGCCGCACATCCCGGCAGTTTTCGTTATGAGGGTCTACTCGTCGCTTGCCGACCGGCAGTCGGTTTGGAGGAGTCTCGCGGCGGACCCCGACTGGGGCGCAGCCGTGGTCGATCTTGAAAAGGACGGTCCGCCTTCGCAGGGGGAAGACATGATGCTGTTGAGTTCAACAGCCTTCTCGCCGCCCATCAAACCTTCGGCGGCCAGCGACCCAAAACGCAATCTCTTCGAGTTGCGCATCTACGAGTCGTCCACCTGGAAGCAACTCGGCAACCTGCACGATCGCTTTGCGGGAGGAGAGATTGACATCTTCCACAAGAGCGGGATTCATCCGCTGTTTTATGCCGACACGCTGACGGGACCGAACCAGCCCAATATGGTGTATATGGTTCCCTACGAAAACGCGGCGGCGCGCGAAGCTGCCTGGGCGAAGTTTCGCGACGACCCCGAGTGGG
>JACQNR010000020.1 GCA_016202975.1 Acidobacteriota bacterium | reverse complement strand
GTTCCGACGCCGGCGTTCTTCGGTGATTACACCGTGGTCGGAGCCTTCACGCTCGATCCGATCGTTTGGGGCGGCAGTGAAAAGACCCTGCCCGCAGCCCCGGTCATTTTCCTCGTCACCTCTCGCGTGATGACGCTGGAATCGAAGCTCCTTTCGACACTCGGACGTTTTTCACGAGTCTACGCTGTGGCGTTTGTCGCCGTCGGTGCGGTTTTTCTCGTGTTGGAAATTCTGGCTTTCATGGTGGGAGTCCGCCTGACGCGATCTATCACCACGACCGTGGATGAGCTTTACAGCGCCACGGAGCGCGTGCGGGCGGGCGACTTCTCGCATCGCACTCAGTTACCGGCCCGCGACCAATTGACGGCCCTGGGAGAGGCATTCGACTCGATGACCGCCTCTGTCGAGCGACTGCTGCGCGAGTCGCAGGAGAAGTCGCGGATGGAAAGCGAGCTCGAAATCGCCAGGGAGGTTCAGAGCCGGCTGTTCCCGCGTAACTTCCCCCAGGTGAGGGGCCTGGAACTCTTTGGGAAGTGCTATCCGGCGCGCTCGGTGAGCGGAGATTACTACGACTTTGTCTCCCTCGAGGCCAATCGTGTCGCCTTAGTGCTCGGCGACATTGCCGGTAAGGGCATTTCCGCCGCTCTGCTGATGGCTGCAATCCAGTCCTCCTTACGTGCGCAGATCTTCCATTCTCCGGGGCGGAACGCGCTGGAAGACCTACGACCCCTCTCGACTTCCGAAATCGTGAAGCGACTGAACCAACAGCTTTTTGAAACCACTTCCGCGGGGAAGTACGCCACTTTCTTCTATGCGGTCTATGACGCGGCGACGCGCCAGCTCCGTTACACGAACGCCGGGCATCTGCCGCCGGTTGTCTTCCGCAGCAACGGCATCGAACGCCTTGACAGGGGAGGAACGGTGGTCGGAATCTTTCCGGATACCGAGTTCGAAGAGGGAACGATCAGGCTCGAACCCGGGGATGTCTTTCTCGCGTTTACGGACGGACTCACGGAGCCGGAAAACAATTTTGAAGAGGATTTCGGTGAGGAGCGCCTGATCGAAACCTTTTCGCGATCCTTGCAGTCGCCGCTTGATCAGCTGACCCAGCGTGCCTTTGACGCCCTCAACGATTGGACAGGCAGCCCGGAACTCCATGACGACATGACGCTGATCGTTGCGCGGTGCCTCGGTTGAGAAAAGTAATTTCTTGCCGATTTCCCGGAAATCGCCTACACTAGCGTAAGTTTATTATTTTCAAGGAGTTGAAGCGTGCCACTCATGAATCGAGTCGCCCTGGTTACCGGCGCATCGCGGGGTATCGGGAGAGAGATCGCTCTGACGCTCGCCTCGGCCGGCGCCCGCGTCGCCATCAGCTACCGGTCCAACAAGCTGGCGGCACAAAAGGTGGTTAATCAACTCAAGGCGCTTCGTGCCGAAGCCTGGATGATGGAGAGTGATGTCACCAACCCCTCGAGCGTTAAGCAATTGATCGAGTCGGCCATCCAGCGCTTCGGGCGGCTGGACATTCTCGTCAACAACGTGGGCGACTTCGAATGGAAGCCGGTGTTTGAAACAACCTTGGAGGAGTGGCACGCCGTGCTCGCTTCAAATTTGTTCAGCGCATTTTACGGTTCGAAATATGCGCTGGCCCAGATGCGCCGGCAGCGCTGGGGGCGCATCATCAATCTCGGCTCTGTGGGCGCGGACCGCGCCTTCGGACAGGCGAAAATCTCAGCGTACGCGGCGGCCAAGGCGGCGTTGGTGGCCTTCAGCCGGTCGCTGGCTCTCGAAGAAGCCTGTTACGGCATCACTGTGAATGTGGTGAACCCTCCGGTTATAGACGACCCCGAGCTTGCGCTGGAGGAGGCGCAGCGGATGAAAGACACACGGTATCCCGTCGGGCGGCCACCCACATCGCAGGACATCGCGGAGGTGGTCAAATTCTTTGCGACTTCCCAAGCCGCCTTTGTGACCGGCCAGGTCATCAATGTTACAGGTGGCTGGATGCCGTGAGTCTACGCGCGATCCGACGCAGCGACACCGGGCTGACACCCTGCCAAAGGGAGCTTCCGTCAACTCTGCTGTTGAAACACAGGAAACTGAAGCCCAGGGCCCTGAAGAAAGCGATAAGATGAAAAGACGAAGCGAGTAACCTGAGCCCTTCACTGTCAGAAGGGCAAGGCCGTAAACGAGCGATGGAATCGAATCCAACCTTCTTTCGAGATTTTGCATACGTATTCCTCGCCGCGATCGTCGGGGGTTTGCTGGCTTGGCGGCTACGGCAACCCCTGATCATCGGATACGTCCTCGCGGGCATTTTGATCAGTCCACTTACTCCTGGTCCCTCTGTCAGCAATGTCCACACGCTCGAACTCTTTGCCGAGATCGGCGTCATCCTGCTCATGTTCTCCATCGGCTTGGAGTTTTCAATAAAAGACCTCCTTCGCGAGAAGTGGGTTGCTCTTCTGGGAGGGCCTATAGGCATCTTGCTCTTGATTGGCATGGGCATGGGCGCCGGGCATCTTCTGGGTTGGACCGTCAGCCAAGGAGTGGTCGTCGGCGCAATTGTCTGCGTGGCCAGCACCATGGTCCTCACCCGTCTGTTGCTGGACCAGGGCCAGTTACACACCCACACTGGCCGAGTCATGGTCGCCATCACCCTCGTGGAAGATCTGGCTGTAGTTGTACTGATTGTAGTGATCCCGGGCGTAACGAAGTTCGAAACCGCTCGCTTCTGGGCCGTGTGGCAGGAACTGGGTCGCGCCATCGTGATTCTCGCGCCAGCGCTATTTGTCGCTGCGAAAATTGTTCCCCCACTCCTCAAGCGGGTGGCGCGAACACAGAACCGCGAGCTCTTCTTTATTGTCGTCTTGGCCATCTGCTTGGGTAGCGCGGCACTGACTCAGGCTGCTGGTCTTTCTCTCGCGCTCGGCGCGTTTGTGGCGGGCCTGATCATCAGCGAATCGGATTACGCTCATGAAGCCTTGGCCCAACTTTTCCCTCTGCGGGATGCCTTCGTGGCGCTCTTCTTTGTCACGATCGGACTGTTGATTGACCCACGGACGCTCTTTTCTAACCTCCCCATCGTTGGGACCATGTTCGCGCTCATCGTTTTCGGCAAACTCGCTGTATGGACTGGCGTGGTTCGCTTGTTCGGCTATCCGATTTGGATGGCCCTCACAGTAGGGGTCGGACTAACGCAGATTGGCGAGCTCTCGTTCGTCCTCGTCCAGGGGGCGCGCAACGCCGGGATCGTCGGCAATGACATCTATAATGCCACCCTGGCCGCTTCGCTAGTCACCATCCTTCTGAACGCCGCGCTGTTTCGGTCCATCCCCCCTTGGTTGGCGCGCATGAGCCTTGCCCGGCAGGTGGCTGCACACTCCCACGTGAAACCGGAAGGAGAAGGCCTGCGGAACCATGTCGTGCTCTGCGGGTTTGGACGTGTGGGCAGCGCGATTGGAACGGCTTTGGAAACTTTCGGGGTTCAATACGTAGTGGTCGAAATTGATCCGGACATATGCGGGGAACTTCGGAGGCGCGGTATCCCGTCCATCTTCGGTGACTCGGCCCACCCGCACATTCTCCACCAGGCTGGCACCGAGGAGGCATCTATGGTGATTCTGACAATCCCGGACCCGGATCGCGCCCGCTTGGCCATCCTGAATGCCCGTCGCATGAACCCCAATGTCCCCATCATTGCCAGAACTCACCGGCGCATCGATCACGAGGTCATGGCCCACGCCGGAGCGACGGAGATCATCCAACCCGAACTTGAAGCATCGGCGACCATGATCCGGCATGCGTTTCCTTATATCAAGTTGCCTGATGATCAGGTTCGAGCTTATCTGAGAGGATTCCGCGAGGCGATGGAATCCTTGCAAGGCAAACCTTCGACAACGCTCCAGACGTTCCCTGAGGCCCGGGAGTTGACGCTATCCAACCCCTCATTTGGCGGTCGCTCAATTCGGGATAGCCGTATTCGAGAGCGTTTCGGCGTGACCGTCATCTCTATCAGGCGGGCCTCAGGGGAAGCACTGCTGGACCCTCCGGCGGGCACGATCCTCGAGCTTGGTGACAGGCTAAGGGTGTTAGGATTGTCCGATGAGATCGACGCCTTCACCTCCCAAGCCGCAGCATCGGGCTGGTGAGGGCGAAGTGATGGGCGAGGCACGAGTAATGTAATTCCGTTTATTGCCTTTGGATTAGCCGATGAAGATTCTCACCGCCGCCGAGATGCAGCGCGTCGATCGGATTTCCACCGAACGTTATGGCGTCCCCAGCCTGACCTTGATGGAGAACGCCGGACGCGGCATCGTGGAATTTCTCGAAAGCCGATTCGCTCCACTGGCGGGCCAGCGCATCACCATCCTCTGCGGGCGTGGGAATAACGGCGG
>JACQNR010000019.1 GCA_016202975.1 Acidobacteriota bacterium | reverse complement strand
CACGCTCTCGGGCGGCCCGGCGGCGACCACGTAACCCCCGTCGTGACCTCCCTCGGGTCCGAGATCGATGATCCAGTCTGCCGTTTTCAGCACGTCGAGGTTGTGCTCGATAATCAGGACGCTCGCTCCAGCGTCAAGCAGCTTGCGAAAAGCTCCGAGCAATTTGTTGATGTCGTCAAAATGCAGCCCCGTGGTCGGTTCATCAAAAATTAAAAGTGTGCCTTCGCTGGACCGCAGCGCCAGGTGCGCCGCAAGCCTCACGCGCTGCGCTTCGCCTCCGGAGAGGGTTGTGGCGGATTGTCCGAGCCGCAGATAGCCGAGCCCGATTTCGTCCAACACCCGAATCTTTTGCGTGACACGGTGCACCGCGGCAAAAAAGCTCAAAGCTTCCCGAACCGTGAGCTGCAACACGTCATAGATGTTTTTCCCCTTGTAACGGATATCCAGCACGGAGGGCTTATAGCGGCGGCCCCGGCATTCTTCGCAGACCAGTTCGACATCCGCGAGAAACTGCATTTCAACCGTCACCGTGCCGTCGCCCTGGCAGGTTTCGCAGCGCCCACCGGCAATGTTGAAGGAAAAATGCCCCGGCGAATAATTGCGCCGGCGCGCCTCGGGCGTGGACGCGAAGACATCCCGAACCGCGTCAAATGCCTTGATATAGGTGACGGGGTTCGAGCGTGGCGTGCGTCCGAGTGGCGACTGGTCAACGAGCACGATGTCCTTCAGATGGTGGTCGCCTTCGATCCGGTCGCACTCGGCTCGAGGCGCCGTGATTCCGCGGCGCGCCACCAGCGCGTTGTAGAGCACATCGTGGACCAGCGTGGATTTGCCCGACCCCGAAACACCGGAGATACACACCATGCGGCCAAGCGGGATATCCACATCAATCGACTTCAGGTTGTGCTGGCGCGCGCCGCGCACCTTAAGCCAGAGTTTTCCCGGTTTGCGGCGCTCGGGGGGAATGGGAATTTCCAGTTCACCCGTCAGGTATCGCCCGGTAAGTGACTGCGGATTCGCCCTCAGACCCGCGAGGTCGCCCTGGTAGATAACCTTGCCGCCATGCTCGCCCGCGCCGGGACCAAGGTCAATGATGCGGTTCGCGTGGCGCATCATTTCCGGGTCGTGCTCCACCACCAGGATGGTGTTTCCGAGGTCGCGCAGATTTTCCAGAATGTCGACCAGGCGCCCGGTGTCGCGCGCGTGCAGTCCGATCGATGGCTCATCCAGAACGTAAAGCGCCCCGACCAGGTTCGATCCGAGCGATGTCGCAAGCTGAATGCGCTGGGACTCGCCGCCCGAAAGCGTCGAGGCCAGCCGGTCCAGCGTCAGGTATTCCAACCCCACCCGGTAAAGAAACTTCAGGCGGGAGCGGATTTCCTCCAGAACCTTTTCGGCGACTGCGGTTTGAAACGGCGTCAGGCGGAGGTCGTTGAAGAACTCGTAGGCATCACGGATGGGCATTCGGCAGACATCGTTGATAGATTTTCCCTGGATGCGGACCTGCAGCGCTTCGCGGCGCAGACGGCCCCCCTGGCAATCCGGGCAGAGCGTGTATCCCCGATAGCGACTGAGAAATACACGGACGTGCAGCTTGTATTTCTTCCGCTCCAGGTAATTGAAGAATCCGCGAACACCGTCAACCTGGTCGTCGCCTTCCAGGACCCAGCGCCGCTGCTCCTCGCTCAGCTTGTGATATGGCACGTCCAGCGGAATGCCCCGCGCGCGCGCAGCCCCCTTCATCTCGTTCGCCCAGCCCCGGTAGCGAGGCTTGGTCCAGGGCTCAATGGCGCCCTCGGCGAGGCTTTTGCTTCTGTCGGGAATCACCAGGTCAAGATCAAAGTCCACCGTGTTCCCGAAACCCTGGCAGCGCGGGCAGGCCCCATAGGGATTGTTGAACGAGAAGAAGCGCGGCTCCGGTTCCGGAAATACCGTCCGGCAGCGCTTGCATTCAAAGCGCTCGTTGAAGATCAACCGCTCGAGGGCCGACGCGCCGTTGGGCGCGCTGAATTCCAGAATGGCTTCACCGCCCTCGCGGTAGCAGAGTTCCACGGAATCGATCAGGCGCTGGCGGACCTCCGCGCCCACGGCGAGGCGGTCCACGAGAACGAAGAGCGGCTGGGCGAAATCGATTTCCAGGAGCGATTCGGGCGTGGAAAACTCGAAGACGCGCCCGTTCTGGTAGAGGCGATTGAAGCCGCTTTGCCGCAGGTCAAAGAGGCGCGGCTTGAGGGTGTCGTCAAGTGGTGTAGGGGAGAGCTCGGCCCTCCCGCCCACTTTCACTACCGGTCTTCGCCCGATTTGCTTACGCTTTGGCTCATCCGCCAGGGTTGCTACGGGAGCCCGAAGGGCTCCCGTACCGGCCGTTCCGGGAGTCACTTGGAAGAGAATATAAAACCGCGTGCCCGGCTGGAGCGCCATGACGCGGTCCGCGATTTCATCCACATTGTCCTTGTGAACTGTTTCACCGCAGGCTGGGCACAGGGTGATTCCGATGCGCGCGTAGAGCAGTCGGAGATAATCGTAAATCTCCGTCGCGGTCGCGACCGTCGAGCGCGGGTTGCGCGAGGAATTCTTCTGGCGGATGGCGACGGCGGGTGCAATCCCTTCCACGGCGTCCACTTCGGGTTTTTCCATTCGCTCCAGAAATTGGCGCGCGTAGGCGGAAAGCGACTCGACGTAGCGCCGCTGGCCTTCGGCATAGATCGTGTCAAAGGCAAGCGACGACTTGCCCGAACCCGAAAGACCCGTGAGCACCACGAGCTTGTTCTTGGGGATGTCAAGAGAGATGTTTTTGAGATTGTGCACTCGCGCCCCGCGGATGGAGATGACTTCGCCCATACTGGTGAGGGTGTGCTCCAGAGGACGGTCCTCTGGAGGTTTACCAGAGGACGGTCCTCTGGAAGATTTTTCCTCTTTTTTCGATCCGTACCAGTAT
>JACQNR010000065.1 GCA_016202975.1 Acidobacteriota bacterium | reverse complement strand
TGGCTACACTGTGTACGCAAAAGGCTGTCCTCCTTCTTTGGCACAAGTCTTTCTCTCAAAATTACTTATGCCAGAACGAGACAGCCTTTTTCAATTTCTCGGTGAGAAATGCGGGCTAGAAGAGGCTTTTTTTCAGCGTTAGATTGGTCAAGCTCAGTTCCGCCACCAGTTGCTTGAGGCGCTCATTCTCCTCACGCACCTGGCGGACCTCCTCACGCGTGGCCTCCCGCTTGGTGTTCCCCCGCAGCCGTCATGCTGAGCGGAGCGCCAGATTCTCGAAGGCTAGGTCTCGAACGTCGGGTGTGGAGAAAAGCAGGGGGATCAGTGAGACCAGGAGCGTGAGCATGCCGCTGAATACCTGAGATCGCTAAGGAGAAAACAATTGTAATCAGGCAGATGTGATTTTGGCGAAGGACAGGTCGTAATTCCGCCTGGCTTCGAGGAGTAGTACGCTAAGTCCGCGCCTTGTGAGCACGTAAGCGGCGATGCCCCCGCCGGAGCCCACTACGACCGCGTCGTACTCACATCGTATAGTCTTCATTGTTGTGGCACGAACCAAACGGGCGACGACCAACCGCGCTCCTGGATGGTCCCCGGCACTCCCTCCGGCAGCGGCTGCCCGCGCTTCACCGCTTCGATGGTCGACCAGCGCGGCGTAGGGATCTCGAGCACACGCAGGTAATATGCCGCACGGGCCTTCGGATCGAATTGTGGATCCTGCCAAACGGCCGAGATCTCCGTAGCGCCGATCGTGTTGGTGTAGGTCGCTCTCTGCAGATCGACAGTATTACCGACGGTAGCCGCCTTTCCTTTCTTCGGATCGACCTTGCGCCCGTTCGAGAGCGCAACGTCGTAGATCTTCTCGACGCTCTTGCCGTTCTCGAGGCTGATCTTAATGACCTGCAACCGATCGAGGTTTGCCCCTTCTGGATCCCTGGTTGCCCAGATTGCAAACCTCGGTGCCGTCTTTCCTGCGGGTCTTGGGGGTAAATCTCCACCCATTGGAACCCCGCGGCGGTAAGCCTCTTTGATCCAGTCTTTACGCCTGAACAACGCACTGCCGTACTCCCAGCTGGCGAAGAACCGCAGTTTTAGCCGTGTGCCCGAGGTGCCAAACGTTTCCTTGCGGCGGAAGGCAGCGAAGATCGACTTGCGCGTGTTCTGTTCAGCCCACACGCCCGTGAGGCTCCCGGAGCCGGGACGGTACGCCGCCGACTGTTCGGGATGCCCGACAGAGCGATCGACGTACGCCAGGGGTTTCCTCGGATCGATGGTACGATTTGTGCCGGCATACGCAATCTCGGCCGAATCGCTCAAGCCGTTTGAATAGTCGGTGGAAGCCACGAACCCAAACTTAAAGGGATTGAAGCCGCCGGCGTGCTGCGCAATCTCCATCCCGCGCCCCAGCGCATGGCGCACATAACTTCCCGCGGGTTTTTTCATCTTCTCCATACCGAATAGCTCAAACCGCGAGAACTCGTCATTAGGAGAAAGCGCCGGATGGGTTTCCGATTCACCGAGGTTCGAGATCTCAACCAACGGTTCATGGGCAGCACGCCGCTTCGCGTAGGCCTGAGTAATGGGCAGACCGTCGCTGTCCACTCCATCGAACATCAAGCCATCACTCAAATTCGAGTTGTGCGGAATGGCCAGCGCCTCCCATCCCTGTCGGCGGCTGGTATCGAGATAGGTCCACAGGTCTTCAGGCTTGATCGAATCAATGGAGCTAAACGGAAGCGGAGCGTTATTGCCGCGAAAGATCACGTTGCGATGGAGATTCTTCCCGCCGGAGTAGGAGGTCCAGTGAAAGCCAATGAAGGTCGTGAACATCCCAGGTTGGTAGTGATGGTTGGCCGCTTCGATCTCCTGCTGCCACGCGGTCTGCGTCGCTGCTTTGACTGCGGCTGCGTCCACACCCAGCAATGGGTTCTGCCTGCTGAAAAGCATCAGGTCGATGATCTGCCCCAGGACATTTGTATCGCGCTTGCGTATCCATTGACCAATCTCGCTCTTTGAAAAGAGGCTATTGGGATCATCGAGCGTATTGAAAAGCCCCATGTTCTCTGCCTGATCAGTAACCGCAAGGAAATCAAGCGGTGGGCTCGAGCGCCTCAGTCCCTCACCCAGATAATTCACTGGCTCTCCGCGCGCAAAACGGTAAGCGTCATCCGGCCCCACTCGAACACCCGCCATGTAGGCGCTAAACGAATAGGTCGTGAGCAGATGCAAGTCGCCGTAATAAGCCTCTCGCTCTGGATTGACGGGAATATCGGTAATATCGTCAGGGCTTTGAGCCACGCCGTTCAGCGTGGCGACTAGAAGGAGCGCCGCTGCGACCAGTGGGCCGAGAAGTTGTCTTAAACGCATCAAGGATTACCTCATTCCGTCACACCTGATCGACATGGATCATTGCGGGCACCAAATCCTTCAGGCTGGGTGCCCCAGCCTGTGCCATCGCCACTCGCGTTTCGGTGCGTAGGATCTCCAGAACACGCTCCACCCCCGCTTGACCAAAAGCGCCTAACCCCCAAAGGTAAGGCCGACAGATACCCACCGCCGTCGCACCCATGGCCAGGGCCTTGATTACGTCCATTCCTCGCCGGAAGCCACTGTCCACCAGGATGGGAATCTTCCCTTTCACCACGGCTACAATCTCTGGCAACACGCTGATACTGGAAGTGCCAAAGTCACCCGCTCGTCCGCCATGATTGGAGACGATCATTCCGTCAAAGCCATACTTGACGCACAGCGCCGCATCCTCTGGGGCGATGATACCCTTGAGGACGACTTTCATCTTCGTGGCATCGCGCAGACGGCGAACGAAATCCCAATCTAGCTTGACCGGTGATGAACTGATGGTCTTATATCGTTCGGGTGGGATCGAAGCGTAATGGGGACGCGAGAGCATCTCCGCGGCTGTCGGCCCTCCCGCCGGGGTTTGGTGGCAGTTCGTGCAGGTCTGGTGATCCAGGCGCGTCAGGCGCTCGAGAGTCTCGAAGTTCGGAGATACGGGCATATCGATTGTGAGGACGAGCACCGGTGCGCCGCGGCGCTCAGCCCTCGCGATGATGTCCTTGGTGATTTCAAAGCCATATTGAGGATAGAGCTGGAACCAGATGGGCGTGCCACCACGGGCCGCCATACAGTCCTCGATAGAGGTCGACACACTGGCGGCTAAAATTTGCAGGTGCTTGCCCGCTTCAGCCGCTTTAGAGACGCCAACATCGCCATCGGGGTGCATCGCCCGACTGGCCCCGGCGGGACAGATAAAGACGGGCGAGTCCCATTGGACTCCGAACAGCGTGATACTGCTGTCCGGTTTGGAAACGTCCCGCAGGCGCCTGGGCAGCAATCTGACCTTGGCGAAATCGGCGCGATTGGCCCGCATCGTGAACTCATCGTCACTGCCGGTGGCCACTTTTCCAAAATGAGCCGGTGGGACTTTTTGACGAGCGACGAGTTCGAAGTCGAAGACGCTCAAGGCTTCTTGCGGACTTTTGATGAGCCCATCCACGTTGAGCGGCCCCCAGGAAATGGGATCCGGTAGCCGTGGCGGAACTTGGGCGGCGTCAACGGCAAGCGCCTCATGAACCGCGGACCCGATTAAAGGACTGGCCGCGAGAAACTGAAGGAACAAGCGGCGGCTCGTGGCCGACTCGTTGAATTGCCTCATAGAAGATACTCCTTGGATTCCTGACTTAGGGTTTGAGTGCGAGGATTGCGACACGATCTCCGCGAGAGGTGCCGATCCAGAAGTGATCCCCCACCTTTAGCGCCCCGGTGGCGGCACCGAATTCGCGCTTAATTCCATCGCGATCGCTGCGAAAAATTTCCTTCGCCGTAAAGGTGTTGGGATCGACCTGAGCAACCGCAAAGCCGACGGAACAAATTGGTGTTTTAAAGCACTCCTCCACCGGGAAGCCCTCCGGCCAATACGGCCCGGCCACATAAAGGTAGCCGTCCTCGCCCCAGCGAAGATTGTCAGGAAGAAAGTTCAACTTGAGGGCAGCTTGTTCTCCTTCTCCGCTGACAGGAATGCGGATTACTGAGCGCCCTGGGGTATCGGCAATAAAGATCGACCGGCCGTCGCGCGAGACTTCCACGCCGTTGCTGACACCGACCTTAAGTTGGTGGGGTTTTGCCCAACCGCGGCCGGGTCGCCAAAGAGCCACGTGAAAGCCGGATAGGACCACGCCGTTGCCTGGCAAGGGCGCCACACTATTTGGCCAGATCCCCTCCGGCGGGCCCTCTTCGGGCGCGCGGATGCACCCGCGCCATGTGGTCAACAGTTGCTCGCCGTGAATCGCGACATCGATGATTTCGACGGACTCGCGGCCACCATGATTGACGGCATAGAGACGGAACTTTTTTCCGCCTAAAGGCCGAACGTTCAATCCGTGCGACGAAATACTTTCAGGAGGCGCCGGACACTCGGGATAGGTTTTGCGGTCCCAATCGACGGCGCTTTCGGAAGTTGGATAGAGCCTGCGCACCTCGCGAGTGTCGATTCGGATCGCTTGCAGAGGGCCCAATCCGGAGATACGGGGCGGGGTGTCATACTCGACCGTCATCTGACTGGCGACGACCCAGGGCGTTTCGCCCAAGCGCACGAGATCCTCGGTATGGTTGAGCCCGCACACGAAGGCGGGGTCGGATGGGTCGCACGCTGGCACGGCCGGAACGGCGGCAAGGTGAAAGGCAAGAGCAAAAACACCGAATAAAGCGGATGACTGCATACATCTCAAGAGTCCCGAGTTGTCCCGGGTTTGAGCTCGGCCGCAGCTTGTCGCTATATGATGCTCGATCGACCTATCCGTGGGCCGATCGACTAGTCGGTTATGTAGATAGGTGTCTGAAGCAGATTCCATTTGGCGCCATGCTAGCAATTGTGTTTCGATCAGGTCAAGCCGAAAGGCTGGCTGGTTGTGTCAAGCATTTGTCAGTTGAGGCGGACGAGAGTTCAAGGCTTCGAACCAACTAGTCCCGCAGCGAGCGATCCAGAGGCGGAGCTTGAGCAGGTGGTGAGCACCGCGTCGTGTCCAGCGCATGCCCCAGCGTTTGAAGCTTCGACCAATCACGGTCTGGATGTTTTTCTCCATTTGTACTACAGGCTTGTCGCTCGCGTCGGGAGGAACTCTAAAGTTTATTAGCGAAACCTATAACCGGAAATTAGCTCTATAGGAACGTTGACCTCGCCCAATTCCATCGATGGTGTTTGTTCCGGCGGCGGGCAACGCACTGGCGGATCCCGGCGATTTCCCATCTCTGCAGAAGGTACGGGGCGAGCGGATTCACCGCAATAAGGAATTCTGACGATATTTCATCTGGGACGGACCCCATGAACAGTGAAATGAGACGCTGGAGGAGGTCGCAATAGGCCCGGCCTCTTGATCCTTTCCGGAAATCCCGACCATTCGTCTTCTCTCGGTGAATTCGACGAGCGTATGTGATCTCGGCAGATGCTGCGTCGATGACCGCCAACGAACCATTGCCGAGCATCCGAAGACAAAAGTCTTTGAGACTGTGTTCAGGAGAAACCAACCCGATTTCCCCAATATGATGGATCATCTCACTGGCACTCCTCCCGTCTGACGACAAGGATGAGCCATCGGCCTTGACTTCCTGGCCGGGGGAGTGGGCAGCTTCAATTCGGGCTACCTGTCCTGCGGCGTGTACCAAATCGGGGAGGACCAACCGCGCTCCTGGATGGTCCCCGGCACTCCCTCCGGCAGCGGCTGCCCGCGCTTCACTGCGTCGATGGTCGACCAGCGCGGCGTGGGGATTTCGAGTACCCGCAGGTAATACACCGCGGGGGCCTTCGGATCGAATTGTGGATCCTGCCAAACGGCCGAGAGCTCCGTAGCGCCGATTGTGTTCGTGTAGGTCGCCGTTCGCGGATCGACCGTGTTGCCCACCGAAGGCGCCTTGCCAGTCTCCGGGTCGACCTTGCGCCCGTTCGAGAGCGCGACGTCGTAGACCTTCTCGAAATGTTTGCCGTTATCAAGCCACACCTTGACGACTTGGAGCCGGTCGAGGTTCGCGTCGTTAGGATCCTTAACCGCCCACATCGCGAATTTCGGCGCCTTCTTCCCCGTAGGTTGGGGCGGCAAATCTCCGCCCATGGGCACGCCACCGCTGTATGCCGCTTTCACCCAGGCTACTTCCTTGAGCAGACCGCTGCCGTACTCCCAACCGCCGAAGAAGCGGAGCTTCAAGCGCGTGCCCGAGGTCGCAAATGTTTCCTTACGCCGCAGGGCCGCAAAAATGGACTCGCGTGTATTCTCCTCCGCCCATACCCCCGTGAGGCCAGGGGAACCCATCTCATACCTGTTGACGAAGGTAGCGGTCTCAGACGGTAAGATGGCCTTGAGCTGCTCTGCGGTCCCCTCGGACAACGCCTTCTGGCGCTCGGTCAGCTGCCGAACCGACTCCTTAACGTACGTTTCGGCTTGCGCGTTCTCTGATGATTCACTGAGCCCAGTATGGATGTCGCTTGCGCCGACGAATCCATATTTGAATGGATTGACGCCTCCGGCACGTTGAGCAACCTCCATTCCGCGTCCAAGGGCATCGCGTACATAGCTTCCACCCAGTTTCGAAGAGTTATCTTTGCGAAAGGCCCTCTCGAAATCCATGATCTCAAAATTAGAGAACTCATCGTTGGGAGAAAGTGAAGGATGAGTCTCCGATTGGCCTTTCTGCTGTACGATTTCGACTAGAGGCTCATTGGCCACACGCTCCTCGGCATAGGCCTGATCGATGGGTTTGCCGGCGCTATCGACCCAGTCGAACATCAGGCCATTGCTGGCATTCGCATTATGAGGAATGGCCAGCGCTTCGTAGCCTTGCTTGCGAATTTTCTCCAACCACCCCCACAGATCCTCGGGCCTCTGCGAATTGTAGGCGGTGAATGGATTCGGTGCCTTGTCGCCGCGGAAGATCACGTTGCGATGAAGGTTTTGCATACCCGGCTGCGACGTCCACTCGTAGCCGATAAACGTCGTGAACTTTCCAGGCACGTAATTGCGATTGGCGAAGGCGATCTCACGCTGCCATGCGGTTTGCGCTGCGGTGTTCACGGTCTCGATTTTGACATCGGCCACGCTCGACAAATGCTTAACCCCGTCGAATAGCTGTACGACGATTTTGCCGACGACTTTTATGCCCTCTTTGCGCACCTGCCGGCCAAACCCACTCTGGGAAAGCGGGCTGTTGGGATCATCGAGCGTGTTCAGGACACCGATGTTCTCCGCGTGATCCGTTACCGCGAGGAAATCCAGCGGTGGCGTCGAGCACTTCACTTCCTTACCGAAAAAGTTGACAGACTCACCGCGCGCGAAGCGGTAGGCGTCATCTGGGGTAATGCCTGAATCCAACGCAAAAGCGTCAAATGAGTAGCCTGTGTGCAGATGCAGATCGCCGTAATAGGCGTCGCGCAGCGGATTAACCTTCACCGCCGGGGTTGATTGTTGAGCGTATGCCGGTGCCGCCGCTGTGATACTGGTGGTGTGCTCAGTTATGTGGAGATAGACCGCCGATGTTGCCATCGACGCAACCATTAGGACAACCGCTTTT
>JACQNR010000064.1 GCA_016202975.1 Acidobacteriota bacterium | reverse complement strand
GTCGCCGCGCTCTTCATCCAGGGCGTGAATCCTGTTTACGACCTGCCGGAAGGGGAAGCGCTCGCGCGCGCGCTCGAACGCGTGCCGCTGGTTGTGAGTTTCTCGGAGCGAGTCGATGAAACGGCTGCCACGGCACGGGTCGTGGCTCCGGATCATCACCCGCTCGAAAGCTGGGGCGACGCTGAAGCTGTCGCCGGCACCGTCAGCCTGCTGCAGCCCGCCGTCAATCCTCTGGGCAACACCCGCTCGGTGCTGAAAAGTCTTGCCGCGTGGTGCAGCGCACCGAAGAATGCCTACGAGACCCTCCGCGAGCACTGGCAGGTCGCGATCTTCCCGCGGCAGAAGCGCGGAAGGTCATTCCAGGATTTTTGGGACCATTCGGTTCAGGACGGCTTTGCCGAAGTCGAGCCGACACGCGTTCAGCCGCGGCCATTCAATTTATCCGTAGTCCGGCCAGTCCCTCCGCGGCCGGCGGCTTCCGACGCCTTCGCGCTGGTGCTTTATCCCAAGGTGACGATGCTCGACGGCCGCCACGCGCACAACGCCTGGTTGCACGAATTGCCGGATCCCATCAGCAAGGTCACCTGGGACAACTACGCATGCCTCGCGCCCGCCGCGGCCGCGCGCCTCGGCGTCCGGGACGGTGACGTGGTGCGAATCGAGGTGCCGGACGGCGCGGGGGAGAGGTCACTGGAGCTGCCCGCCCTCGTCCAGCTTGGTCAGCACGTCAGTGCCGTGGCCGTCGCGCTCGGCTACGGCCGAAAGGGCACGGAGCGCTTCGCCAACGTCGGCCCGCGATGGCTCCAGGCGCTCGCGAGCGTCGGGCCGGATGGCCGCGTGGGGAAGAATGCCGCGCCGCTCGCGATCTTGGGCGACGGATTGATTCGCTACGAGCGCAGCAATGCGCGGATCGTGAAGACCGGCGCGAAGCGGGCCCTGGCCTCGACGCAGGAACACCACTCGCTTTCTGCGCCGCGCAACGTCGCGCCGGGGCAGGTGGAGCCGCGACCGATTGTTCAGGAGACGACGCTCGCCGCCCTCCTGAGCGGTAGTTGCGAACACAACACCAAGAGCGGGCCCGACGCTCAAAACGACTTGTGGCCCGACGATCATCCCTACTCTGGCCACCGCTGGGCGATGGCGATTGACCTCTCCGCCTGCACAGGATGTTCGGCCTGCGTGGTGGCCTGCCAGGCCGAGAACAACATTCCCGTCGTCGGCAAAGACGAAGTCCGGCGGCACCGCGAGATGCATTGGCTGCGCATCGACCGTTATTACGCCGAGCACGCCAGCGCCGTCGACGTCGCCTTCCAGCCTATGTTGTGCCAGCAGTGCGATACGGCGCCTTGCGAATCCGTCTGCCCGGTGATCGCCACCGTGCACAGCGAGGAGGGCCTGAACCAGCAGATCTACAACCGGTGCGTGGGCACGCGGTACTGCGCCAACAACTGCCCGTACAAGGTGCGGCGATTCAACTGGTTCGATTACCCGCGCGAAGACCGCCTGCAGAACCTGGTGCTCAATCCCGATGTCACCGTGCGCTCCCGCGGCGTCATGGAAAAGTGCACGTTTTGCGTGCAACGTATCCAGGAGGCGAAGCTCGAGGCCAAACGCACGGGCGAGAAGTTCTCGGACGACGCCGTCCACACCGCCTGCGAGCAATCCTGCCCGGCGGGCGCCATCGTCTTCGGAGACCTGAATGATCCCGAGAGTCGCGTCGCGAAGCTCGCCGCGAGCGGCGGGGCTTATCGCGTGCTCGAAGAGTTCAACTTCCGGCCAGCGGTTCATTACCTGAAAATCGTCCGCAATCGGCCGGAGGGAGAAGAGGGAAAGCAACATGGCTGAGGCCCATGCGGCACAGCGCGAGCCCGCCATCGCCGGCAACAAGACGCCCGCCGACGTCACGCGCGAGATCTGCGCCGTCCTCGACCGCAAGCCAAGCGGCCTGTGGTGGGCAGGGTTGCTTTTTGCGCTCAGTCTGCTGCTCACTGGCGGGGCTGCGGTTACATATGAGATCCAGACCGGCATCGGCACCTGGGGTCTCAATCGCACCGTCGGATGGGCGTTTGACATCACCAACTTCGTATTCTGGATCGGCATCGGGCATGCCGGCACGTTGATCTCGGCGATCTTATTTCTCTTTCGCCAGCGCTGGCGGACGTCCGTCAACCGCTCGGCGGAGGCGATGACGATTTTCGCCGTGACTTGCGCGGGAATGTTCCCGATTATCCACATGGGCCGGCCGTGGCTCGCCTACTGGATTTTTCCTTACCCGAACTTCCGGGGGCCGCTCTGGATCAATTTCCGTTCGCCGCTCGCCTGGGACGCCTTCGCCATCGGGACGTACTTCACGATCTCGCTCTTGTTCTGGTATCTTGGCATGTTGCCGGATCTGGCGACGGTGCGTGACCGCGCGAAGCCCGGCCTGAAGAAGGCGCTGACCGGGTTTCTGAGTCTCAGTTGGAACGGCTCGGTTCATACCTGGCAGCGTTACGAGACGGTATATCTGCTGCTGGCGGGCCTAGCGACCCCGCTCGTCATCTCCGTGCACACGATTGTCAGTTGGGACTTCGCGACCGCCGTCATCCCCGGCTGGCACGCAACGATCTTCCCGCCCTACTTCGTCGCCGGGGCGATCTTCTCCGGCATGGCGATGGTGCTGACCTTAATGATCGTGGCGCGCAAGACGATGCGCCTGGAAGATTACATCACCGTCCGCCACGTGGAGGTGATGGCGAAACTCGTTCTCGCCACGGGCGGCATGGTTGCCCTCGCCTACTTGACAGAATTCTTCATCGCGTTCTATTCCGACAACCCATACGAACAGTTCGTCATTCTCAACCGAATGCGCGGCCCCTTCGCGTGGGCGTTCTGGACGATGTTCAGTTGCAACGTGCTCGTGCCGCAAGCTCTCTGGTTCCGGCGGGTGCGGACGAACCTGGGAGCGGTCTTTGCGATTTCTATCCTCGTCAATGTCGGCATGTGGTTCGAGCGCTTTGTCATCATCGTCACTTCGATTCACCGCGACTATCTGCCTTCAAGCTGGGGGAGCTACGCGCCGACGCTGATCGAAATCCTCACGCTCGCCGGCAGCTTCGGATTGTTCCTCACGCTCTTCCTGCTGTTTATCCGCTTTGTGCCGGTGATCGCAATTGCGGAAGTCAAGGGTGCTCTGAGCCGTGCGGGAGGCCACCGGGAGTTGTCTGAAGCACGCAAACCTGAAGGCGTCCGGATCGCAGAACGCGAAACCGTCTTGGGAGGAGTCCGAACGTGAGCCGTCGCCTGCTCATCGGGGTTTTCGAACGCGAGGAAGACATTCTCAACGCCACGCGCGCCTCGCGCACGCTGGGTTACACCCTGGTGGACGCGTACGCGCCCTATGCCGTGCACGGCCTCGACGAGGCGATGGGCTTGGCGCCCTCGCGCCTGCCGTGGGTATGTTTTGCCCTGGGTCTGGCGGGCGCGGCGTTCAAAGTCTGGTTTGAATTCTGGACGACCTCCGTCAACTGGCCCGTCAACGTCGGGGGGAAACCGTGGAATTCGCTGCCCGCCTTTGTCCCCATCACTTTCGAGGTGATGGTCCTCACGGCAGGGGTGAGCACCGTGCTGGCGTTTCTTGCTGTGGCACGCCTGCTGCCCGGCCGAAAGGCAAGGCTCCCCCGGGCTCGCGTCACGGACGACGAGTTTGTCCTGGTTCTGGAAGAATCGGACGCGGCGTTCGACGTGGCGCGCGTCCGCCGGCTGCTCGACGGCTTTAACGCCGTCCGCATCGAGGAACGAGTGGAGGAAGCGTAATGCCTTTGCGGGTTGTCAACGTGCTGCTGCTCATGTTATTCCTCGCCACCGTGGCGCTCAACTGGGCGGAGCGCGCCGAGCGCGACCGGCCGCACGTCGAAATCCTGCCGGAGATGGTGCGTTCCGCCGCCGCCGAAAGTTTTTCGCCAAATCCTGTTTTCGCCGACGGCAAGACGCTGCAAAAACCCGCTCCGGGCACAATTCCTCGCGGCCTCCTCCCGCTGCATTATCAGGCGACCCCCGAGGACGCGCATCGGGCGGGCGAGGAACTCACGAATCCGTATTCACTCAATAATGAGAACGCGCTCAAGCGCGGCGCGAGCGTTTACGCGAATTTCTGCCTGGCCTGCCATGGACCAACGCGCGCCGGGGATGGCCCGGTGGCGCGGCGCGGCTATCCGCCGCCCCCAGCGCAGCCTCCGCCGATCAAGGATGGCGAGATGTTTCACATTATCACTTACGGCCGGGGGAACATGCCGAGCCACGCCGGGCAACTCTCGCGCGAGGACAGGTGGAAAGTGATTCTCTACATCCGGTCGCTGCAGCAGAAGACGGTCGCGCAGGCCGCCGGAGGCAAGCCGTGAATTTCGAGTCGACCCTTCCTCCGCTGCCCGAAGGCTCCGTTCGCCTGCTGCGAGCACTGGCCGCCGTCGGCGGGCTGATCATCCTGGCTGGCGTGTTGTTCGCGCCGGAGCGAATTTGGCCGAGTCTTCTCCTGGTCACGTATTTTCTCGTATGCACGGCGCTGGCGGGGGCGTTTTTCGTGGCGCTCCAGTACGTGGCGGGCGCCGGTTGGAGCGTGGCGCTACGGCGGGTTCCGGAGACCCTGGCGATGCTGCTGCCCGCGGCCGGGGCAGCGCTCATCCTGGTGCTGCTCGCCAGGCCTTCGCTCTATCCCTGGGCCGTCCACGACTCGGCATATGTAGCCTTGCAGGGGTTCAAGGCGCTCTGGCTGAACCGCCCTTTCTTCCTGGCCCGCGCGGCGGTCTACTTGGCGCTCTGGATTGGCCTCGCGCTCGCCATCGTGCGCACCTCGCGCCGCCAGGACTCGGATGGCGCGATCGAGCACACCCTGCGCAACGAAAAACTCTCGGCCGTCTTCATCGTCGTGTTCGCGCTTACATTCTGGCCGGCGGCGTTTGACTGGATCATGTCGCTCGAGCCGCACTGGTCGAGTACGATCTTTGGCGTTTACAACTTTGCAGGAATGTTTCTGAGTGGCCTCGCGACGATCATCGTCCTGACTGTCTGGCTCGAGCGCCTCGGACCGCTGCATGGCGTACTGAACGACAATCACCTGCACGACCTCGGGCGGCTGCTTTTCGCCTTTAGCACGTTTTGGGCCTATATCTGGTTCAGCCAGTACATGCTGATCTGGTACGCTAACTTTCCCGAAGAGACGGTGTATTACACTCGAAGACTCCACGGCGCCTGGCAGCCGCTCTTCTTGCTGAATTTCTTTCTCAACTGGGTTGTCCCGTTCTTTATTCTCTTGATGCGGGCGAGCAAGCGCAGTGCGACGACGCTCATGCGCGTTGCGGTTTTCGTTCTCGTGGGACGTTGGCTGGATCTTTACTTGATGATTGTGCCGCCACACGCCGGCGACTGGCCTCCCTTTGGCGTGTGGGAAGTCGGTCCCGCGGTCGCCGCCGTCGCTCTCGGCTTGCTGGCGTCCTTCCACTATTTGCGTCAGGCCCCTATCATTCCCGTGCGGGATCCACTGTTGGCCGAAAGCCTCGCCCAGTCTGACACTCCCAAACCCTCCCGCGTTTCCGCGGGGTCGTCCAAGGACTTCTTTCAGGCTGGAGTGGGGTAATGGAGGTCCTATGCAGACACTCATCAGGGAAAAGCGAAGGCGACGGCTTCAGGTGCTCATCGAACCGGGATCGTGCTGGGGGAAGAACGTGGCGGAGGACAGTGGCACAGGGGCCTGCCAGACATGTGTGGAAATATGCCCGGAGGTCTTCGAGAAGCCCGCGCCCGACCGGTGCGCTCGCACGCGGCCCGGCGTGAATCCAAGGCTTTATGCCAGGCTGGTCTTTAGGGCAGCCCAATGGTGTCCCGTCAACGCCATCCGGGTTACCTCTCGCGAGGAGGCGCAAGATTGAATATGGCCTACAAATGGGTTCCCATCATCGCGGAAGAACGGTGCACGGGCTGTGGGCTGTGCGTTGAAGCTTGTGGTCCCAAGTGCCTGGAGATGGTAGAGGGGTTTCCCGTTTTGGCGCGCGTGGATGATTGTGGGAGCGAGGAGCATTGCATCGCTCCCTGCAAGGAAGACGCTATACACATGAGTTGGGAGTCGATGGGCGGAAATAGATCAGTCGGGCGTTGGCTCGAGGTTGGGAATCCTCGCCGGGCGCTCGGACTGGACGATACTTGGTGATTCGAACCAAACGAGTCTTTGAGCGGGCCTCTCCGGGTGACGGCGTGCGCTTTCTTGTGGATCGCCTCTGGCCGCGAGGCCTCAAAAAGAAAGATCTCCAACTGGATGCTTGGCTCCGAGATGTCGCTCCCAGCGACGCTCTGTGTCGTTGGTTTGGCCACGACCCCGCCAGATGGCCCGAGTTCCAGCGTCGCTATTCTGCCGAGCTCGATGCCAGACCCCACGATTGGCAGCCGATTGTAGAGGCGGCGCGCAAGGACAAGGTGACCCTTTTGTTCGGTTCTCGAGACGTCACCCACAACAACGCGGTCGCCCTGGCGCATTACATTTCGCGGCTTGAGTTCCGTATGGAAGGCTGGTGAGACCTGAATCCATAGCACTCCGGATGCGAGGATAGTTCGAGTGAGAATACACGTCTTCCAGCATGTTCCCTTCGAAGGGTTAGGTGCGATCGGTCCATGGGCACGGGCCAACGAGCACACCCTTTCCGCCACACGATTTTTCAACGCCGAGAGATTGCCCAAACTCGAAGATATTGATTGGCTCCTGGTCTTGGGAGGGCCCATGGGTGTTCAGGACGAGGGGTCTTACCCGTGGCTCACCCAGGAGAAGCATTTTATTGAGGAGGCTATCAAGAACGGGAAAACCGTGCTGGGGATTTGCCTGGGCGCACAGCTTATCGCTGATGTACTGGGTGCGAAGGTTTTTCGGAACCGCTTCAAGGAGATTGGATGGTTTCCGATCGAATTGACTACTACGCCGGCTTCGGCTCCGATCTTCAGGAAGTTCCCTCAGCAATTCGAGGCCTTTCATTGGCACGGGGACACATTTGACCTGCCCGCTGGTGCCTTGCGAGTTGCCAAAAGTGCGGCCTGCGAGAATCAAGCATTTGTATACGACGGGAGAATCGTCGGACTGCAGTTTCACCTCGAGACTACTAGAGAAAGCGCCGAACAGCTCATCAAAAACTGCGCGGTGGACATAATAGAAGCTCCCTTTATCCAAACCCCGGACGAAATCTTATCCAACGACTCACGCTTTGCTGAGATCAACAAGAAGATGGAAATCCTCCTTGACGCCTTGGAGCCTAACATCGCCTCCATCCCTCAAGCCGGCTAAATCTTCAACGGACGAGACGCAAGAAGCAAATTGCGCCTCGCCCGTCACAACTGGGCGAGAGCCCCCACCCGGCGGCGTGACATAGGTCATTGCTCGTCGAAGTCATCGCATGATGTCATAGGGCGGTGTTTGAGAGCGGGGGTCATGGTCCGGCCAACTCGAAACGACAATCGTCGTTGCAAGTTGCAGGAAGGGGTGAATTCCATGATCGGAAACTACCGCATTATTTTCTTGTGTCTAATTCTGGCGCTGTCGTGCTGGATGACGGGCCGCCTGGACGCGCATTGCGATGGGATGGTTGGCCCCGTAGTCAAGGCCGCCCAGCAAGCGCTCACGGCAGGCAACGCCAACGCCGTCCTGATCTGGGTCCAGAAGAAGGACGAAGGCGAGGTCAAGCGGGCCCTCGAGCAGACTCTCGCCGTACGCAAGTTGAGCCCAGAGGCCGCCGGGCTTGCGGACAGGTATTTCTTCGAGACGGTAGTGCGCCTTCACCGTGCGGGGGAAGGCGAACCGTATAGCGGGCTGAAACCGGCGGGCCGTGACCTCGGTCCGGCCATTCCGGCGGCGGAAAGGGCGCTGGAAAGTGGTTCCGTCGTCTGCTCTGGCCGTGGTCGCAGGGAGCGTTCGCGGAATGAACTCGCGATTTGAAGTGCGGCGTGCCGCGTTTCGACCTGTCTGCAATCGGACGAAACGTCAACAATCGGGCGGCGCACATTTGGCCCCAGTCACCATGGCATTTGCTGAGGATGAAGGGGTGTATGTCAATCCGTCATACGGGCCGCCAGGCGAGTTTGTGACCCGGCATCGAGCTTCCGGTCGGCAAATGCCAGCAAGCCTTGCTCTTCTTCCTCGATGTGATGGTGGATGAGATTCCAAAGCGCCCAGCCGAGCGATGATAGTTCCGCGCGCTGAGAGATCGGCAGGTCTGTGCCCGGAGACGCCTGGTTCAGCAGCGCTTCCATGGCCGAAGACGTTTCGCGCACCTGGGTGTGGTCGTCCAGGAGTTTGCTGATTTCCGCGTCAGCCGCACCAAGCTCCGCAGCGAGTGCCGGATAGAAAACCCCTTCCTCTTTGGCAAAATGACGGGTTAAGTGCTTTTGGATTTCAGCAAATGTCGTCGCCAAGGCGAACAAGCCCTTTCCCTGCGGATCGCCCAGTTCACCTTCGAAACGCTCGAGCAGCCGTTCCATGACCCGATGTTCGGCGCGGAGCTGATCGGTGGCTGGGAAGCTCATAATTCGAGGGGATTGCGAAGAAGCGTTTGCCGGCGGCGAACTGAGCAAGTCCAGTAGCCGGCGGAAGCGAGATTCTACAGCGCAGTCCCGGGAAATGAAACAATTATTGTCGGTGCGGTGCGCCGGCGAATGGTTATTGAAAACAACGCTGTAGGCCAGGTTGGAATGATACCGTCCCTTTCGCCGAAATTTCGCTGGTCCGACGAAAAAGACGGAATGTGACTAAAGTCATCGTCGTAACCGCCCTAAGTCAAGTAGTTTGGGTGTAGAAAGCAGCCATACGGCGTGGACCGGGCTGCAAGGAGAGCTACGATGACTGTAAGTACTTCCAAGACTTTGCGCGAGTTGGCGCTGGAGTTTCCGGAGGCCACCAGGGTATTCGAGAAGCTGGGAATTGATTATTGCTGCGGCGGGAACAAATCGCTTGAGGAGGCCTGCGCGGCAGCCGGCTTATCGACGGAAGCCGTCATGGAGCGGCTGGCCGCGGCGGAAGAGAAATCGGGCGCGAATTCGAAGGATCGCGACTGGCAAAAGGAACAATTGGCCGACTTGGTAGATCATATTGTTGCTACCCACCACAAATACACCCGGGAAGAGATTGCCCGGCTGGCGCCTCTCTTGAACAAGGTTTGTTCGGTGCACGGCCAGAATCACCACGAATTGGAGGACATCCGGGAGACCTTCCGCGGGCTGGCACAGGAGCTTTCTGGGCACATGATGAAGGAGGAGATGGTTCTTTTTCCTTACATCGTACGGATGGAAGAAGCGGTGATCCAGAAGGACCCCGTTCTGCCTCCGCCATTCGGGACTGTGCAGAATCCGGTGAATATGATGATGCACGAGCACGACTCGGCGGGCCAGGCGCTGCGCGCCATGCGGCAGTCCGGTTCCGGATACCAACCGCCCGCAGACGCTTGCATCAGCTATCAGACGCTCTACAAAGCATTGGCCGAGTTCGAGGCAGACTTGCACCAGCACATTCACCTCGAAAACAACATCCTGTTTCCCCGCGCCGTCGAGATGGGACGAGCCCATTGAGGGAAGAAGGAGAAGGAAGCAACCCGCACCGAGACTCCGGTCGGCCGCCCGGCGCTACGAAAACCAGCTATGGCGCAGACGCCGAAGCCTGGTTTCTCCCGGGCCTCGATCGGCCCCTTTGGATCGGGGCCCTGAAGTGTTTGTGTGAAGACTCCAAACCGATGCACTCAGCGGCTGAAGCCGCGTTGATAGCGTTGCGGTTGTGGCACGCTTGAAAGCGTGCCCTGACGTAGAACATAGGTTTTCACACAGGCCCAGACGGGGCGCCGAAGAGGTTATGAAACCAAAACGCGGGGCGGAACCATCACGGCTGCCGCACGGCGTGCCTGGGACGCGTTCATGACCCGCCACAATTCGATCCCCCACCAGGTAATCGCTGTCACCTCCAGGAAACCTGTGACACCCACCAGCGGGTAGGCGATCCGTGGCACAAAATCCGTCAAGATCTGCAGCACGACGCGACCGGCGTTCCCTATGTTGATCAGGATAAACGGCCACCATAGAGTGCTGAGCCGATGAGAGTCGATACCCGCGAGAATCGGGACGACGCGTGCGGCCACACCCATGATCATTAACGTTACGAACCCCACGGTAAAAGCGTGGCGGTAAGCGCCCATGAAGGAATGGGCGAAATACTGGTGGGTGAGAATCCCATACACCGGGAACAAGGGGAGCATGACCATCGCAATCAACAGCCAAACGTAGGCGGCCCGCACGAATTTCCAGCTTCGGTCGCGCTCGCCGGGTGTGGTGAAAACGCCCAATTGGCGGACCAACAGGACGGCCCACGTCAGCATCAAGATGAAAGATGTTTCGAGGCCCAACAAAAACAGTGCCTTTCCGGTCATGAGAGTCAGGATGTAACTGCATACGCCCAGAATCAGGCTGCTGTTCATCAGCCAGAAGATGGGTGTCTGCCGGTCGCGCTTAGGGCGGCCGAGCTGGTAGACCACGGGGATAAACCGTTGGCTCACGCCCGCGATGATCATGGCCACAAAGCCGAGTAACTGGATGTCACGCAGCGGCCCGTCGAGCAATGCAATTCGCTGGATCAGCTCCTCTTGGCTCGCTGCCGTCGCTTTGGCGAAGAAGAACACGTCGCTCAAAATCGCCTGCACCAGAAACCACGCGAACGAAGCAAAGATGAATTTCTCATAGGGGTTGTGCGGCTCGACAGATTTTCGCGCGGTCTTCAGGATGATAGCGACGAAGAGTCCGATGGCCGCGAGCTCCAATGCCGAAGCGATCCCCCCGAGGACCAAGCCGAGGGCTTCGGGCGCGAGGAGCTCGGCTCCGATACGCGCCGAAATGCCAGTGAGCATGAGATAGAACGTCAGGTTCGCCAGGTTCGGACGCCAAAGGGTGGTGTGCTTGAAGCGCGGGAACGACTGATAGGCAAAGCCCATCACGAACAGCCCGCACCAGCCGAAAATCATGGCGTGCGCGTGGGCATGAATGGCGGGAACCAGTTGCAGGAGCAGAAAATTCCTTCGCAGCGCAATCTCCAGCAGGTTGACGGCACCCCATAACGCACCGACCGTCAATACGACGGCGATCCCCGCCTTGAAGAAGCGACGATAGATATAATCGGCTATCGTTGATTCGTAGGGTATCGGTGCGGGCGTGGGCCTTTCCGCTCGAATCTCCGCGAGCAGCGTCTCCGCGTCGACGCCGTGGACGCGGGCAAAGAACTCCAGAGTCTCAGCCGGGCCTCGTTCGCCACCGCAGCCGTGCAGGCCGTGTCGGTCAAGCACTCGTCGCGCCGCCGGATAACGCTCCAGGATTTCTGCCAAGGGTGTCGCTTTGATTATATCGGCCATCTTCGTGTCTCCTTCGACTTCTGAGTGAGAATAAGCGCCGAACGTCACTTTCGCCTATGACTTTCGTCACAATCTCCGCCCCGCGTGACCTAAGTCACAGCATTGCCCGCCGACGTATGTCGAAATACGAGCAGGGAGATCTGGGCATGGATCGAGGTGAAGCGACCCCTCATTTCGATTTCAACGAGCGGCCTTTTATCGTGATCTGGGAGACCACGCAAGCCTGCGATCTGGTGTGCGCGCATTGCCGGGCGTGCGCGCAGCCGCTTCGCTCGCCCGAGGAACTGAGCCGGGCCGAAGCCGAACGACTGATCGACGAGGTAGCCCGAATGCGGGTTCCGGTGTTTGTGCTGACGGGCGGCGATCCGTTGAAACGCCCGGACATCTACGAACTCATCGGTTACGCGGCCCGCCAGGGCGCCCGGGTTTCACTCACGCCGAGCGCAACACCGCTCCTGACTTACGAAGCGCTGGGAAATTTGAAAAACGCGGGCGTGGCGCGGCTCGCCGTGAGCCTGGACGGCTCGACGGCGACAATTCACGACGCCTTTCGCGGCGTGCGCGGTTCCTACGAGTGGACGCTTCGCGCGGTCCGTTGGGCGCGGGAGATCGGATCACCTGTACAGATCAATACGACGATCACGCGCCGGAATCTCAAGGACATGGACAACCTGGTCCAGTTGCTTGTCACGCTCGACATCTTTCTGTGGAGCGTTTTCTTTCTCGTGCCCACGGGGCGCGGGCAGGTGTCGGATTTGGTCGACGCGGAAGAATTCGAAGAGGTTTTCGCCCGGTTATACGAGCTTTCTCACCGCGCGCCTTTCGACATCAAAACCACGGAAGCCCAGCACTATCGGCGTTATGTGGCCATGCGCCGCGCCGAGGAGCGACGGCGCAACCTTCCGACAGCTTCGCAAGGGCAAATCAGAGTATCTATGGACGACATTGCCCGCGCGCCGCGCGGCATCAACGACGGGAAAGGATTTGTCTTCATTTCGCACAAGGGAGACGTTTATCCGAGCGGCTTTCTTCCGCTTTCAGCCGGAAACATCCGCCAGCAGTCGCTCCAGGAAATATACCGCCATTCGCCGCTCTTCTTAGGCTTGCGCGACACGTCAAACTTAAAAGGCAAATGCGGGGTGTGTGAATTTCGGGAAATCTGTGGCGGCTCGCGCGCCCGCGCCTATGCCTTGGCCGGCGATCCATTCGCCGAGGAACCCCGCTGCGTGTACGAGCCGAAAGCTATCATGGTCCCCGCATGATCGAGACCTCAGCTTCCTCTGGCCACGCATCGAGGCCGGGATTACAATATCCCCTGGATGCCCGGCACGACCCCCTCGCGTCTCGACGCCCTGAAGAAGGTTTCGCTGTTCGCCGGCCTCGCTGAGAGTGAACTCGAATTGCTTGCTTCGGCAGCTCTCGCTCGCCGTTACCAAGCGGGTGAAATGATTTTTTCCGAGGGGGAGCCATGCGAAGGCCTTTACGTGATCGAAGCCGGCGCCGTGAAAATCTTCAAGATGTCGCCTTCAGGCCGGGAGCAGGTTTTGGCCATCGAAGGTCCGGGCGCCTCGATTGCCGAGCTTCCGGTTTTTGATGGGGGAAACTACCCCGCTTCCGCCGCCTCCGAACAGGCGAGCGAATTGCTCTTCATCCGAAAAAAGGACATCCGGACGCTGTGCACCGAACATCCCGAAGTGGCGCTCGAGGTGCTGCGCGTCGTGAGCGGGCGCTTGCGGCGGCTGGTCGGGATTATCGAGGAGTTGTCGTTCACCACCGTCCGGCATCGCCTCGCCGCGTTTCTGGTTCGCGAAGCGCGCAGCAAGGGCAAACGGACGGCGCGCGGGGTGGAATTCAAGCTCGAGATGAGCCATCAGGCGTTGGCATCGCACATTGGAACGGTCCGCGAGCTGGTCTCTCGAAATCTGACGCGTCTGCAATCAGCGCGACTTATCCTATTGGACGGACGTACGGTAATTGTTCCCGACCCTGAGGCTCTGGAAGCAGAAGTGAAAAACCAGGAATAAGCCTCAAGACCCCTTTTTGCCAACTTGCGGCCGCCATGCAGTCGCAAGCCCGGGGGCACGTGGAAGCGAACCGCGGGTCCGGATTCGACCTCGGGATACTGAAGCCAGCTTCCTGACCCCGTGCAGTCCCATGATGGTGAACCTCGATGACCCGCCTCAAAAAGCGATCCTGACAAATTTTGGCGCGGTTTGCGGCGCCGTTCCGCTACATGGAGAGATAGATTCCGTTCAATGCCCACGCGGGTTGGCCGACTTCCGCGCGATTTCGTTGCACTATAGTGCGGACAAGTGTGGTCCAGCGAGTGCTAGTACGGGTTCTTATCCTTGGTGCATTTTGGCGGGGGAGTGGGAAAAGCGAGGCCAAAGGGTAACCAGATTTGCTGGGAAAGTCGAAACGACGGTGCCCTGTCCACGATTTCAGTGCGCCCAATACTGTGCCCCACACCGGAAACAATTGGTCACATTTGGTAGCAAACCTGTCGTTCGGGAAAAAGCGTCAGTACTAGCCGTAAGTGCTTATGGATACAACACAGTAGCACGCCGTAGCAAACTATCTCTGAGTTGGTTAGGCGGACATGCCTTGCGGCTGTTAACCGAAGGGTTCCAGGTTCGAGTCCTGGCCGAGCAGCCAAATTCCAAAGTCACCACTGTCATGTGCCTTCCTGATCGGTTCCAGACTATTTGTTTGGATGCTCAGGGTGTGCGTTCTACCGGAAGTTGACGATTCAGGGTCAAGGAGTCGTGCGGCCGAGGCCTGAATTTGAATTCCAGTGCCTGGGCGAGGATTCGGAGGATGGGTCCGCGGTTTTGGAAGAGGACCGCCGCCCATTCACGCCGCTTCATTTGAGGAAAATAAATTCCGCGGAAGGCCAGGCGTCCGAGCAGGTGGATGAGCCGGTCCGGAAAAGGCCGCGACTCCAGCCACTTGATGGCGGCAGAGATGGCCTTGGGACTGTACGAGGATCCCCAACCCTGCCGAACTTCCGCCTGCGCCTGGTCGGAGGTTATCTCCAGAGGTTCGAAGTCCATGGTGAACGGTTTGAACTCCAGCCAGTGCTTCGGCCGGGAAAGTCGCCCAGCCGCAGCGAGCCGGTCATAAAGAGGGGTGGCTGGATAAGGCGTCAGTAAGCCAAACACCGGGAGCCC
>JACQNR010000063.1 GCA_016202975.1 Acidobacteriota bacterium | reverse complement strand
CCCCTGGGGCGTGTCGGCGCGCGCGGGCTCGGCCGGGTCGGTAATCGTCACGGGCGTATCGAGCAGCTTGAAGATGCGCTCGGCGCTCGCCATCGCCGACTGCAGGATGTTGTATTTGTCGCTCAAATCCTGAATGGGCCGGAAAAAGCGCTGCGAATAGGAAATAAAGGCAATCGCCGTCCCGATGGTCACCGCGCCGGTGAGCGCCATCGCCCCGCCCAGATACAGGATGATCGCCACGGCCAGCACCCCGAGGAATTCCACCGCCGGATAAAACAGCCCGTAAGCCAGGATGGAATCCTTGTAAGCCTCCATGTGCGCGCGGTTGACCTTCTCGAATTCCTCAAAGCTCCGCTCTTCGCGGTTGAAGAGCTGCAGCACCGTCATGCCGGTGATGTGTTCCTGCAGGTAGGCATTGATGCGCGCGATGGCCACGCGAATGCGCCGGTAGGAATCTCGCACAAAACGCCGGAAAAGCATGGTCACGACCGCGATGAGCGGCAGCACGGCAAAAGTCAGCAGCGCCAGCTTCCAGTTGATACTGAGCATCACCACCACGATGCTGGCGAGCGAAAAGATGTCGCCAAAAATCGCCACCATGCCCGACGCAAACAGGTCGTTGAGGACGTCGACGTCGGTGGTGACGCGCGTGACGAGGCGCCCCACCGGGTTGCGGTCGAAGAATCCCACCTCCAGGCGCTGCAGGTGGGCAAAGAGCTGCTTGCGCAAGTCGAACATCACGCGCTGTCCCACCAGTTGCATCGCAAACGACTGGCCGAACTCGAGCATGAACGTCACGATGGCGATGGGGAGAAAGAGCAGGAAAGCAATCTGCGTAATGCCGGTCAAGGGGTTGTGGCTGAGAAAGCGGTCGAGAACTTCCGGCGTGTGAGCGCTCGCCGTGGGATCGAGGTAACGGTCCACCAGCAATTTCAAAAAGTACGGTGGCGCGGCCTGTAGCGCGCCGTAAAGCAGAATCGCCACCAGCGCCACGAGCGTCACAAACCAGTAGGGGCGCAGATAGGCGAGCAACCGCCGCATCAGCCGCGCGTCGTACGCTTTGCCCAGCACTTCTTCTTCGTGGATGTTCTCAGCCATGTGTTTTGTAGGGGCGGGTTTAAAAACCCGCCCCTACGCTTCCTGTTCCAGCGCCTCTTCGATCAACTGCTTGTTATAGAGCTCGGCGTAGTGCCCGTCTAGCGCCAGGAGTTCCTCGTGTTTGCCGCGCTCGGCGATGACACCGTCGTGCAACACGACGATCTCATCGGCATAGCGGATGGTCGAGACACGATGCGAGATCAGCAGGGTCGTCCGGCCGGCCATCACGTCGGTCAGGTGGCGCAAGATGCGCTCCTCGGTGTAAGTATCGACGCTGGAGAGCGCGTCATCGAGAATCAGGATGCGCGGGTCGCGGATCACGGCTCGTGAGATGGCGGTGCGCTGCTTTTGTCCGCCGGAAAGCGTCAGGCCGCGCTCACCGACCATCGTGTCGAAGCCGCGCGGGAAGCCCTGAATGTCCGGTAAAATGTTGGAAATCTCCGCCGCGCGCTCCACGTCCTTGTCGGAGGCGTCCGTGGTGCCGAACTTGACGTTTTCGCGGATCGTCTCGCTGAAGAGAAACGTTTCCTGGGGGATAAAGCCGATGTTCGAGCGCAGGACCTGCAGCGGAATTTCGCGGACGGGCACCCCGTCGACGAGCACGGCTCCGGGCGGCGCGTCGTAAAGGCGCGGGATGAGGCCGACGAGCGTGGACTTGCCCGCCCCCGTCGCCCCCACGATGGCCACGGTCTTCCCCGCGGGAATGTGCAGGCTCAGGTTCTTCAAAACTGGGCGGCCGTTGTAGCTGAAACTGAGACTCCGGAACTCAATCTCGCCACGAATCGTGCGAGGCGCCCCCGCCGCGACCTCCGCGTCGGTGATCTCTGCCTTTGCCTCAAAGATGGAATTCAGCCGCCGCAGCGAGGCCAGGCCGCGCTCCAGCAGGTTCATCACCCAGCCGATGGCGATGATGGGCCAGATAAGATAGAACACGTACACGTTGAAGGCGGCGAAGGTCCCCACCGAGATCTTCCCCGCCAGGACGTGCCGCCCGCCCACGATCATGATGAGCATGAACGCCAGGGCGAAAATGAGCGCCAGTCCCGGCCACATCGAGCTGGTGATCCAGATCAGCCCCTGGTTCTTGCGCACGAACTCATGGTTCATGCGGTCGAACTCGGCCATCTCGGGGTCTTCCTGCGTGAAGGCGCGGATGACGCGAACGCCCGAAAGGTTCTCGCGCACCTTTTCCGTGAGGCGCGAATACATTTCCTGAATCTTCTCAAAGCGGTCGTGGATCATCTTGCCGAAAACCTTGACGGCGAGGGAAACGAGCGGCATGGGAACGAGCGCCAGCAGGGTCAGCTGCCAGTCGAGCGAGAGCATGACACTGACGGTGGCAATCCCCAGCGTCACCGTGCTCGCCGAATACATGATGCCGGGGCCGACCAGGTTGCGCACGGCGTTGAGGTCGTTGGTAAGCTTCGACATCAGGTCGCCCGTGGGCGTCTCGGTGTAGAAGCGCGGCGAGAGCCGCATCAGGTGCGAGAAGAGGTCGTTGCGCAGGTCGTACTCGGCGTCACGCGAGATGCCAATCAGAATCCAGCGCTGCCAGAATTGGAAGACGGCTTTGGTCAGAGCCACGCCCAGCAGCAGTCCCGCGTAGAACAGCAGCTTGCGGCTGTTCAGGTTGGCGGAGATGGCGTCAATGCCCGCCTTGATGATCAGCGGCGGCAGAATCCCCACGCCTTGGGCGACGATCAGGCAGAGGAATCCCGCCACGTAGCGTTGCTTGTAGCGCGCAAGGTACGGTTTGAGCGGAAGCAATCGCTTGAACATGCCGGCGCTGCGAGGGCCCGCCTGTGAAGCCCTGGAAGTTGATGGCAAAAGGAAATTATAGCGGATGCGAGTGATTCCTGCTAATCGGTTTGAAAGCATCGAGCCATTTGGCCCTCGTCACACCGGCCCCGCAGAGCAGGCCGGCAGCGTGCCGGCCGCTATTTCTGCGGAAGAGCTGCTTTCCCAAGGGCGCGTGTGAGGAGATCGAAAACGCCCAGTTCCCGCGCCCCGCGCTCGAGGTAAGTCATATCCAACCGGCCGGATTGAATCTTCAATATCCCCACTGCGTCGCGCCACTGGAGCTCGGAAACTTCGCCGCCGGAGCGATACCAATGCAATTTTGAAAGGAGGGTGTCTTCCGCTGTCGCCAGCCATACACTCGCTTCGCCGGATGCATCCAGTCGGCTCACGATTCGCCGGGAGAATTCCTCGCGCATATGGGGTTTGTCGGCGAGGATAAAGAAATCCACTTTGAAGAAAGATCCCAGATGAATGATGTTGAATGAATGCTGGCCCTTGACGGCCTGCTCGACCTGTGCCAGGTCCACGTAGAATTCGTTACGAAACTTCTCGACCAAGCCCTGAGCCTTTTCGAGGGGAAGGTCCACGATCAGATCCGCGTCCTGAGTGGTTCGGATCGAACCATAGGCAGAGCTCGCGAATGACCCGACGATCATGTATCGGATCTGTAACTGATCCAGCCCTGCAGTGACCAGTCGAAGGACTTCCGAGAGGTTCATAAGACGGTGGGCGGCGCAGGCTCGGGGCCGTAGACCTTTTCGGCCAGGTCCGCGCCGAGGCATAAAGTGGCGAGACGCCTCTGCAATTCCTTCGGCGAGGCGTCCGGAAACCGCGCCCGTAGTCCCGCAAGGGCCAGACCGCGCGCCGCGCTGGTCAGTTCGCTCATGAGTTCGATTTTTTGCCACGGGGACAGTGCGCGCAGGCCTTCTATTTGCACGCGCTCGGCGTCGGGGTGGGTGTCAGTCAGCATGGGAACCTTCCGGGCCATACTCTAACACAACTCAAACTGGCAGGAGGCCTGCTGCGGCCTGATGAAAGGAGCGGTCGTTTACGGTCACCCTATCAGAAAAAAGAGGGTGAGCGAAATCGTCCGCCACAACTAAAGGAGAGTTGAATCCTACCGACGGCCCGAGTGGCCTCCGCCGCGCGAACCGGATGGCGCGCTGCGTCCGCCGCCACCGGAGGGTGCAGAGGCGCCTCGACCACCACCGCCGCCCCCCGAAGGTGCAGAGTAACTTCGGCCTCCGCCACCACCTGAGGGCGCCGACCAGCCACCTCGGCTGCCGCCTCCGCCGCCGTACCCGCCAGAGGGCGCCGAGAAGGAGCGATTTCCTCCGCCACCGCTGTAACCACCTGAGGGTGCTGAGTAGCTACGATTCCCCCCGCCGTAGCCACCCGAAGGGGCACTGCGTTCAATGCTGCGAGGGATGGAATAACTGCCGCCGGAGGGTGCGGCTCGGCCGCTCCCCTGGAAGTTCCTCGGGGCTGACGATGGCGCGCTACTTCCGCCGCCCGAAGGCACGCTTCCGCCGCGTTCAAAGCTTCGGGGCGCTGCTCGGCCAGCGCCTTCAAAACTCCGGGGAGCCGTGGAAGCGTTTCCCGTGCCGCCCGAGGGGCTGCCACCACTCAGACCGCGCTGGAACGTCCGAGGGGCCGCGCGCTCCGTGGTGATGGCCTTGCGAAGGTCCAGGGCGGGGCGCTCGAAGCCGGAATTACCCGAACTTGCTCCAAAGCGCCTCCGGCCACCCGAGGGTGCGGCGCTACCCGATCCTCTCTGAAAAGGCTTGTAGCCGCCTTCAATGCGCGGTGTGGGAGCCGCACTGCCGCTCGCACCCTGCGACTGCCGGTTGGTATTGGCGAATCCCGACTGGCCGGCGCGGCCGGGCGCGGATTGTGCGCCTTGCGGCATACCCGTGGTGGTAGGGCGATTGGGCACGGCGCGAGGCTGCCCGGTACCGAATCGCTGCCAGCCCCGGCTCTGCTGTGGGGCAGCCTGGCCTTGCTGGGCCGCAGGTTGTGACCCCCGAGGATTCCGTTGGGCCATCGTGGCCGCTCCCTGTGAAGGCGCCACCTCGCCGGAGGCATTGACCCCGCCAACGCGGGACTGACCGAACCTACTCCAGCCGGGCTGGGCCGCGCCGCGCGTGACTGTGCTTCCGCGATTCTCGCTCTGAGTGTTGACCGCCCCTGAGGTTTCAGGACTGCGCCCCGGAGAAGTTCCCGCGCGCCCGCCAAAGCCTGAGGCCGCTGCACCCCCGCCGCCATTGTTCCGCCCAGCCGCGGCGGAACCGCCGACGGTGGTTGCCGCTCTAGAGCGCGACCCCGCGGCGTCGAACGGATTGTTTCGCATCATGGTCTGGACCGAAGCCGCCTGTTCATTGAAATTGCGGCTGACGGCGGGAGCCTGTCGGCGCGAGAAGAAGGTTTCGCTGCCGCTTGCGCGGCTGTTGCCGGAGTTGCCCGCGACTGGCCGCAGCGTTTCACGCGTGGGGGCAACCGGAATCCGCCCTTGCACGAGTTGCCCTTCACGCAGCGTGTTCGCATCGATGCCGCGCTGGGCGCGCGAGAAATTGCCGCGCCCGAAGTCCTCCGCCGAAACGCGCGTGATGCCGCCGCGAACGTTGGCGTTCGTTAACGCGGCCTGCAGGTTCGACTGATAACCTTCGCGTCCCCACTGATTGCCGCCCCGCCCGCCGCGGTTGATGTTGGTCACGTTG
>JACQNR010000066.1 GCA_016202975.1 Acidobacteriota bacterium | reverse complement strand
TCAATCCGTGGTGTTCCAGGCTGAGGAAATGCCACGCCGTGGAAGGCTTGTCAAATCAAGGCAAGCGAGGCCGTTGAGGGCCTCCCACCGCGCTTGGAAATCCCTCCTCCGGAGGGATTCCCACATTTCCTCAGCCACGGCCGCGACGGAACGAGTTTTCGTGGGTGTCACCCATCATTCTGAACGAGAACAGGACGTTTACTCGTTCGTTGTCGTCAAGCTGCTGCATTTTCCGGCCTCGCACTCTCGCCGGATCTTTGCGTGCGACCGCGTGCTGGATAAAGTTTGGGGACGGGATCGCAGGGTTGCCTTTGCCAGCCGGTTAGGCGAGCCGACGACCGGATCGGATTTCCGCGAGGAGAGAGGCAGGGGGGGCGGCAAAGTGTCGGAAATGCAGGTCGAAAGAGGGGCGGTTGGGGCCTTTAGGGTTCTTGCGAGAGGCACGAATGGTACCTTTGGCGGCAGGTGGGAGCACCTGGCACTGCTAACCCGGCTGAGAGTTGCGTTCAGGGGCGGTCAGGAGTACATTGCGGGTCGGCCGGTATTGGATACTGGAAATTCCGGGTCAAATGAGTAGCTCGAGTGCAGATGCAGATCGCCATAATATGCGTCACGCAGTGGATTGAATTTCACCGCAGTGGTTGATTGTTGAGCGCATGCTGGCGCCGCTGCGGTGGCACTGTTTGTCGGGTCAGCTATGTAAAGATAAACCCTAAGTGCCGCGCTCGCTGCGACGATAAGAAAAATGACTTTTTTCATGCAGTGTACTCCTGCAGTAACTTGAATTCTGTTGTCTCTCTGCACCCGACCCAGTTTCCGAGGGTACAGATTTAGACACACTATTAGAATTTGCTTCCGAGCGCCGTTGGTTGGGCCGTGTATTCAAACCGAGAAGAGCCTGAAACTCCGTGATTGGTCATGGGCTGCACTGTCTTCATTACGTCATTCCAGTTCGTTTGGATAACTTCGATTCATCGACTTCGCCCCTGCGGTGTGTACCAAATCGGGGACGACCACCCACGTTGCTGGATGGTCGCGGGAACATCTCTGGGCAAATGCAGACCAGTTTGGATCGCCAAGAGCGTCGACCAGCGCGCCGTGGGGATTTCCAGAACCCGCACGTAATAGGCTGCAAACCGGCCGGGATTAAATTCGGGGTCTTTCCAGACCGCCTTTAGCTCCGTCGCGCCGATGTGGTTAGTAAATTTGCCTGTCTTCAGATCAACCGTGTTGCCGACGGAGGGAAGCTTGCCGGTCTTGGCATCGGGCTCGCGATTGCCGGACCAGATGACGTCGAACACTTTCTCCTTCTGTTGGCCGTCTTCTTCCCAGACCTTGATCACCTGCACGCGGTCAAGATTGGCGCCATTGGGGTCCTTCACTGCCCAATTCCCAAAGCTCGGCGCCTCGACCGCATTTGGCTTCGCGGGTAGATCGCCGCCCATCGGCACTCCGCTAGCATAGGCGGTGGCGATCCACTCCCTTTGCTCCAGCAGATCCTTGCCAAAATTCCAGCCGCCGAAGAAGCGGAACTTGAGTTTCGTTCCGGTGGTGGCGAAGGTCTCTTTCCGCCGCAGCGCACTATAGATTGACTCGCGGGTGTTACTCTCCGCCCACACGCCGGTGAGATTCCCTGCGGTCATTTTCCGAGAACCTACCTCGGGGACGCAGCCCCTCAGCATCGCGGCCGCCTGCTCCTTGGTCGGCCTGCCACCTGCCATATTGGGCTCATCATTACTCCCGTTGAAATCGGCTTGGGCACTTAGCGATAGGCCACTGTGCAGATCGGATGCGCCGGCGAACCCATACTTGTAGGGATTGACACCAAGCCGGCGCTGCAAAATCAAGCCTCGGCTCAAGGCATCGCGCAAATAGGAGCCCGCGGGGCGGCCTTCATACCCCCGGCTCTCCGCAACAAAGTCATAGAGTTCGTAATTCGAGAATTCGTCGTTGGGCGACAGCAGAGGATGGGTTTCCGACGTTCCCTTGTTCTGCGAAATTTCACTCAAAGGCTCATTGGCTTGGCGCGTTTCAGCATAAGCGTGATCGATGGGTTTGCCGGCGCTATCGATCCAGTCGTACATCAAGCCATTGGACGCGTTTGGGTTGTGCGGGATGGCCAGGGCCTCATAGCCTTGCTTGCGGATTTTGTTGAGCCAAGCCCACAGGTCCTCGGGTTTTTTTGAGTCGGCTGACGTGAATGGGTATGGCGCCGAATCGCTCTTGAAGATCACATTGCGATGGAGATTTGCCCCACTGGCAAACGCGGTCCATTCATAGCCGATGAAGGTCGTGAACTTTCCCGGCATGTAATTGCGATTGGCGAAGGCAATCTCGCGCTTCCAGGCGGACTCAGATTCAACCTTCAGATTCTGTGGCAGCAGGTTGTTGGTGAAGTAATCTTCCCAATATTTGCCCGCATTGGCCTCATCTTCCTTCCACAGGCTTTCGCCATTTCTGCGGCCATCTGGCCCCGTTATAGGCGTCAGGACGTCTTTCAGCGCTTTGCCCACTTCGCTATGCGACACGACGCTGCTCGGGTCTTCGAGCTTATTGAAAACGCCGATGCTCTCGGAATGGTCGGTCACTGCGAGAAAATCCAAGGGCTCGCGGCGCTGTACGGGTTGTCCCAGATACTGCACCACTTCGCCCTTGGCGAAGCGATAGGCTTCGTCCGGATCGACTATCATTCCGTTGCCGAGATACGCGTCAAACGAATAGGCGGTATGCAAATGCAAATCGCCGTAATAGGCGTCACGCAGCGGATTAACCTTCACCGCCGGGGTTGATTGTTGAGCGTATGCCGGTGCCGCCGCTGTGATACTGGTGGTGTGCTCAGTTATGTGGAGATAGACCGCCGATGTTGCCATCGACGCAACCATTAGGACAACCGCTTTT
>JACQNR010000060.1 GCA_016202975.1 Acidobacteriota bacterium | reverse complement strand
GTCGTGGAAAAGTAAGAGAAGAACAAGCGGTACAATTCGGCGGAGGGCGTGTGCGGGTGCGTCATTTTGGTTATTCGTTGTGAGCCGAAGGCTCATGAACAACTGCCCCCGATTTCGACAGTTGGTTGCGGCGAATCGACCAAACTCGATTAGCCGGGTCTTGTCAGGGTGCAACGCCAATCCGAATTTCGCAAACCGTTCCTTCATGTCCTGCAAGAAACCGCTCGCCGTCTTCTCGCTCTGGAATTCCACCGCGCTGTCGTCGGCATAGCGAACGACGATGACATCACCCCCGCCTTGCTGCTTGCGCCAGTGGTGCGCCCACAGATCGAGCACGTAATGCAGGTAGATATTCGCCAAAAGCGGCGATGTCACGGTGCCTTGCGGAGTCCCCCGCTCGGCCGCCACCCTGCGTCCGTTCTCGACCACTCCCGCCTTGAGCCATTTACGAACCAGTGAAAGTATCCGCCGATCCGCAATCCGGTGCTCCAGGAACCGAAGCATCCAACAATGATCGATTTCGTCGAAGAATGACCGGATGTCCGCATCCAGGATCCAATTCACCTTCCGGCCCTTAATCCCGTCTACGAGCGCATCCAGGGTATCATGTTGGCCGCGCCCCCGCCGAAATCCGTACGAGAATCCCAGGAAGTCCTCCTCGTAGATCGCACTCAGCACGGTAATTACTGCCTGCTGGACGATCTTGTCCTGCAGTGAGGCGATGCCCAGCGCGCGATGCGTTGGATGTTTCCCCCCGTGCGGGATAGCACACTTTGACCTGCCGTTTGGAGTCTAGGGTCGAGAAGGATGTTGGCCAGGCTTTACATCCATTTCCAGTTTGGGATTTCGCTTGGGTTTTGTGCCTAAACCGGACCTCGCGCTAATGGCAATTGCTGTATTTCCACGACTGAGCCGCCGCAGCTTGCTGTAAAGCGTTGTCCGATCGATTCCTAGCAGTGCCGCTGCCCTCGTCCGGTTTCCCTTCGCAAACCAAAGAGCCCGCTCAATGGCTAGCTGCTCGATGTGACTCAATTCCATGGGTTGTTCATCGAGATTTACTATTTCTTGAAGAATACCACTTTCGTTAAGGAATCGCCGCAGGTCACCATCGATGACTCTGCGGGGAATCTGAAGTAAATGCGCTGCAACCCGCTCAAGGATACATTCGAGCTCGCGCACGTTTCCAGGGAGTGAGTAGCGCAAAAGGAGGTCAAGGCCGGACCAGCTCAGCACAAATTGGTGATTGTAGCATCGGCCCAGCCGGCCCAAGAAGTACTTTACCAGTGGAGGAACATCCTCAGGACGGCTACGGAGCGGGGGAATTTCGAGGACCACCTCGGCCACGCGGGAATAAAACTCCTTGCGAAGATACTTCTGCTGGAGTTCGGACGTGGACCGACTGGTCGAGGCTAGAACTCGCGGGGCGGGGCGTGCCGAGGAACCGTCCTCATGCTTTGGCAACCTAGTGACGTCGAGTATGCTCACGAGCTTGTCCTGGATGTCCTGAGGCAGCTCTCCTACTTCGCTGAGGAGAAGCGTTCCGCCAGCAGTTGCCTCGAACATGCGGAGCAAGGCAGCCTCCGAGACGGCGGAGGCGGGCAAATCCGGCACGAACGGAACACGTCCCGGCAGATCGTGTGCGAAGGACGCGCAGTCAATTCGGAAGAAAGAGCCGCTTGCACGTGGGCTCGCCGCGTGGATTGCCCGCGCCAGGATGTCCTTACCCACTCCGCACTCACCGACGAGCAAGACCGAAACCTCCATCCGAGAGGCCTTCTTTGCCTCGTCCAGCACCCCGCGCATTGTCTGTGAGCAGTAGATGAAATCCTCCAGCCTTCGGATGGGACCGGTGGGGGATGTCAACTCTCCAACACCTCGACGACACTCGAAAAGCTCCTGGAAGCGGCCAACTTTTTCTGCCACTGCGGCAAACTCGAATGGTTTGTGTATGTAGTCCTCCGCACCTCGCTTGGTGGCTTCAACGGCGGCTGCCAGTGTTCCGTTCGCAGACATAAGAATTACCGTCAGGCTGGGGTCTACATGGTGGAGTTGTTGCATTAGTGCAAGCCCGCCCGAGGCTGGGATTTTTGCATCCACAAAGGCGAGATACAGGTTGAGACTGCTCTTCGCAAGGGCGGTCGCCTCCGGTGCCGTACTTGCGAGCACTGTAGCGATGCCCTCAGCGGTCAAGGCTTCCTGGAACGAATGTGCGAAACTGAAATCTCCATCCGCGATGAGTACGCGAGGCGGCACAGCGAGTTCCAATTTTGTAGCGGTTGCCTTCAACCGGCTGCAAGAAAATTCAGAACCAGGCGCGATTCTTACAGGCCGCTGCATGGCTTGAGTCCCGCCTCAGCTGAAAATGGAGTGTCCTGCCGTTAAACTAGTTACAATGGAGAGGACACATGAACAACTCAGAGTGCAAAGATTCACATTCTCTCTAACAATATTCCTGCCTCTGGGCGACCTAACCATTCCACTGGCGACCCGGTTGCCGTGCGGTCGAAGTCGTCCCGTGGAGAATACCGGCTTAGTGGTTTGATAAACGTCATCGTCATAAATGACCGCAGTCAATGCGCATGGCGTCTGACCTTTCGTTCCACATGTTTCCACCATGAAATCTTGCAACATTCCTGTTGAACTTCGTAGCACGAACCATTCCAGAAGGCATCGATAGAGCGAGAAAAAGCGTCAAGAAAACGCAGCAATGCAAAACTAGGATGGAAAGAAGATTGCTATCTATAAATTTAGACTAGAGGGCAAACGGATGTCAGGACGCCTTCGTGCCATTCGCTGATTCGCTCAATCAAGTGATAAAATGTCCTGGCCAAGGAGACAGACTGGCGCGGTTTGGCCCTGTGTATGGTGTGCAAGCCGCGAGAATCAAACAGGCAGCTTGGCTTTCGCGGAGGAGGGGATCTCGGCAGAAGCAGCAACGACTCCACTCGAGTTTGCTTACTGGGACAAGCGGTTTCGGCTTCACGGGGCCCTTGTTGTAAGGAAATAAGACAGTTCGTGGGAATTTCGCGCCGGCCTGGAAAGGTTCTTGCCTGGAAGAGGGATGGAGACCCGCAAGTCATATGGGCCGAAGCACACAAGGGCGGTGGTGGTTTTGGGCGACGCTAATGCTATCCAGCATCAGCATCGTAGCCGTGGTGTTTGCCGCCTGGGAGCTCGTGGAGAGCAAGTACTTCCGTGAAGCGGACTATGTTTCCCTGCATTATCTCTACATCACCCGCGGAATTGCCACTTCATTGCTTTTAGCCGTTTGGGCCGCTTGGTACGTCCTGAGACAGCGGCGATGGCGCGAAGAAGAACTGCGCCTTTCGCGGGAGCATTACCGCGGGCTGCTGGAAGCTTCTCCTGGCGCTGTGGCGCTCTACGACGCCTCCCTCCTCGTTTCGGAGTGGAACGCGACCGCTGAACGACTCTACAGCTTCAGCAAGGAGGAGGTGGTCGGCAAGCCCCTCCCGACGATTCCCCCAGGCAAGGAAACGGAATTGCGGTGCTTCTTGCAGCGCGTTCAGGGAGGAGAGCCCATCTTGGACGTCGAGACAGTCCGCCGCGACAAACACGGTGCCGCCTTTGAGGTCCAGTTCAGCCTGTTACCGTTTACCGATGCGACCGGGCAACGCGGATTCCTGGAAGTCACATCCGATATCCGTGAGCGAGTCCGACTGCGGGAGAAGCTTTTTGAAATCGAGAAGCTTGCCAGCATGGGCAAGATGGCCGCCGGCACGGCCCACCACCTCAATACCCCTCTGGCAGCGATGCTCCTGCGCGTGCAAATGATGCGGGAACGAGCCCCCCTAGCGCCTTACGCAGCGGATCTTGAACGCCTGGAAGCCAGTATCCGCTTTTGCCAGCAGTTCGTGCAGCGCCTGCTGGAGTTCAGCCGGCGTCCACCAATCGAGAAGCGGCCGGAAGAGATCGCCCGCACAATTCAGTCAGTGACGAGTTTTCTTGCGCCACTCTGGTTGACCAAGCGGGCGAGGGTGTCGTTCGATTTGAACGCCGCGAACGGCGAGCGCGTGCTGGCCGACCGAAACCAACTAGAAGCTATGTTCACAATCCTTTTAAGTAACGCGTTGGATGCAATTTCCCCCGAGGGGACGATCGGCATTCGTTGTCTGCGCCCTTCCGCAGAGTGGATCGAAATCCAGATTGCCGACAACGGGTGTGGCATCACGTCAGCCGACCTGCCCCAAGTTTTCGAGCCGTTCTTCACCACCAAAGGGCCAGGGAAAGGTACGGGGCTCGGCCTGGCCATCGCGCGGAGGATTGCGGTTGAGCACGGGGGTTCGGTTCGCTTGGAAAGTGCGCCTAATCAGGGCACGACGGCTTTCATTCAACTACCACTTTACCAGCTTGCTCCGGCAATTGGAGGGAAAGGAAAATGAAGCCGCGCTGCGCCACGCGGGATTGCTCAATCCTGGTGGTCGACGACGATGTTGAGCTCGCTCGTACTCTACAGGAGTTCTTAGAGGGGGAGAGCTACGCGGTCGAGGTAGCTTTCTCGGCCGCTGAGGCTGTTGCCTTGGCGCAACAGAATCCTTGCCTCTGTGTAGCCCTGGTGGATCTGATTATGCCTGTGACGGACGGCATCGCGTTGATGGGGCAACTCCACGGCCGCGACCCCAATCTGGCGGTGATCATTATGACGGGCTACGGCACGATTGAAACCGCAATAGAAGCCGTCAAGCGAGGCGCCGAAGACTACGTAACGAAACCCTTTGATCGTGAGGCGATTCGGAAGAAGATCGCACGTTTGATGGAAGTATTCGAATTGCGAACCCGTGTGGAGCAATTGGAAACCCACCTGGAACACCTCCCTTCCTTCGAAAGCTTCATATGCGCATCGCCGCTCATGCGTCGAGCGTTGGAGCGAGCGTGTGCTGCCGCCAAGACCGATGCGTCGATTCTGTTGTTGGGCGAAACCGGCACGGGGAAAGAGATGCTCGCCCGCGCCATTCATGCCGCGAGTGCGCGCACCCACGCTCCATTCCTGCCTGTCAATTGTGGCGCCTTGCCGCACGATCTAGTGGAAAGCGAATTGTTTGGCTTTCGCCGCGGGGCTTTCACCGGCGCTTACAGCAATGCTCCCGGCATCTTTGCGACAGCGGCTGGCGGGACGGTGTTTTTAGACGAAGTGGGTGAGATGCCGAAAGATGCTCAGGTTAAACTGCTCAGGGTGTTGCAGGAAGGCGAGTTGCGTCCCGTGGGGAGCCCCACGTCGGTACACGTGGATGTTCGTCTGGTTTCGGCGACCAACCGGCCCCTGGCGGAGCTGCGCAATCAGCGCCTTCGCGAAGACCTCTATTACCGCATTGCGACAATAGTGGTAGAAGTCCCCCCGTTGCGAGCCCGCCCGGAAGACATCATTATGCTGGCACAGCATTTTGTGCACCGCCTGGCGCGTCGCTACGGGCGCCAAATCATTTTGGCCCGCTGCGCCGTCGATGCTCTAGTCAACTACCCGTTCCCTGGGAATGTGCGCGAACTCGAGAACATTCTGGAAGGCGTGACCGCGCTTTCCGTTGAGAATCCTCAAAAGATCGCCGAAAAGGAGCTAAAACCCTTGCTCGAAGGTAGTGGTCAACTGAAAAGCTCGAGCAGCCTCAGCGAACAACCGCTCTCCCTCGAACGTCTCGAACACTTTGCCATTCAGCAGGCTCTTCGCCTGTGCCAGGG
>JACQNR010000059.1 GCA_016202975.1 Acidobacteriota bacterium | reverse complement strand
TGGCAACCACCCCCACGGCTCATAACCGATCCAGGTGTAACCCCAGCCGGGATACCATACCCAACGTCCTTGCGAGTAAGGCGACCAGCCGGGCCCTACCCGCGGCATCCAGCCATAACCGTAATTGGGGTCAGAAAACCACGTTCCGTAATACATCAGGTCCATGGCGCCCCAGAGAAGGTCGTTGGTGTTATTCGGGAATCCTCCCAGAACCCGGGGCGTGCCCATGTTCCGAACCATTTCCGTACGCTCTTCGCGGTCTTCAACCCACTCATCCCAGTTATCCTTCTGGATACCCTGAGAGATTTCGAAGGGCTGGTCGGTGCCGGGGCGGATGGCCAGCACCGTGTTCTTGCCTAGCGTCCCGGTGCCCTCCGGGCTCATGATTTCGACGGAGCCTTTGAAGACTTTCACTTGCAGCGTGCCGCCATCCAGATCGGCCCGGAAACGCGTCTTTCCTTGCGCGGTCAGGGTGGAGGTTCCGACGGTAACTTCATAGACGTCGTCGTTTTCCAGGATCACGTTGAAGGTGGCATAACCCTGCACCAGGTTCATGTGGTTGACCTTACCTCCGCTGGGAAGCAGGGCAAGCTGCGTGAACTCCAGCAAAGTCTCCTGGCCGATTCGCGCCGTCGAGGCATTCTCAAATTCAATTTCCGCAAAGCCGCCCTGGTCGGTTGCGACTTTGAAACCTTCCTGTATCGGGGTGTTGACCGATGCCGTGGCCCATTCGCCCACGTCAGGCCGGTGAACGGTTACGGCGCCTTCGGTGAAGCTCAGGCGAACGATACGAGCGTGGGAAAGCTCCTGGGCCCGCGCCGTAATGCACAAAGCAGCGGCGAGGCACACATATCCCGAGGCGTGGTGAACGAGGCGTCCGGTGGATTTCATGGCACACCTCCAAATGACCTGAATGCCGACTATACCCACCTTACATGAGGATAGACGTAACTACAAGTTAAGAAGTTGCACAGGATTAGGGCACGGTCAATGACCCACTTGCAGGCGGTCGAGAATGGTCTGGGCGCGCGACTGAGCGAGGTGAAGGAAACGCGGGTTGCGGACGATCTTTTCGAGCGTGGGCGCCATCAGCTCGGGGTCGGCGAGGGCGCGCCGCTCGAGGTCCACCTGGATTTGCCGGAGCTGCGTGGGCAGACTGAGATGATCGAATTGAATCGAGTGTTCCAGCGTGGCGATGTACTGCGCGACATTTGAAATGCCCTCCAGAATATCGACAAGGTCCCGAGCCACGCTGCGCTGCGTGTAGTTGAATTCCACCTTATGTTTTTGTCTGCCGTCATCATAGATCAGCGTCTTGTGGCCCAGGTTCGCCACTTTCTTGTAGCTTTCCAGTTCTTCGGCGTCAAAATTGTTGAGCGCGGCCGCGAGTTCAAAAATTCTTCGCGTCGTCGCTTCCGTCAGCTGCAGTTGCCGGGGGAGGGAGGGGTCGTCGAGCTTGCGCCCTTCGTAAACGGCGGCGCCACGCTGGTCCACGCTGATCGAAAGATACTCTGGAACGCCGCCCTTGAGGATTTTGGTGTAGGTGATTCGGGGAGGGTGTGCTGACGGCAATTCTGCGGCATGGACTCTCACGCCGGCCATGCAGGCTGCTGCGGTGAGTCCCAGCACGAGCCGGGCCAGCGTGATTCGGATGGGGCGATGATCAAGCATCTCGGGCGGCTGTTAATCGACCGGGCCTCCTGTGCCACGCGCCCGGAGCTGGCCCGGGCCGTTGCGGACCGGGCTTATTGCCATCCTCCTTTGCAGGTCAGCCGGCCTTGGCGAGCTCGTGCAGTTCCGCATCTTCGATTTCAAAATTGGCGTGGACGTGCTGCACATCCTCGTGGTCTTCCAGCTCTTCCATCAGGCGCACCATCTGCGCTGCGGGCTTGCCGGTGAGCTTGACGTTAGTCTGGGCCACCATGGTGAGCTCGGCGGAGGCCGGCGTCATCCCGGCTTCCTTCAGCTTCTCGGTCACCGTGTGAAAAGCTTCGGGCGGCGTAATCACTTCCCACTGGGATCCGTCATCGCGCATGTCTTCGGCGCCCGCGTCGGTCGCCAGCGTGAGCAGGGTGTCCTCGTCCGCCTGCTCCTTGGGCACGGTAATGTAACCCTTCTTGTGGAACATCCATGCGACGCAGCCGTGCTCTCCGAGGTTGCCGCCGTTTTTCGAAAAGATGTGGCGAATCTCCGAAATCGTGCGATTGCGGTTGTCGGTCGCGACTTCGACGAGCAGCGCGACGCCCCCCGGCCCGTACGCTTCAAAGATCGATTCCTCGAAGGAGGCGCCGGGCAACTCTCCCGTGCCTTTCTGGATGGCGCGCTTGATGTTGTCGGCCGGCATGTTCTCGGCCTTGGCGGCGGCCACGGCGGTGCGCAGGCGTGGGTTCGCGTCGATGTCGCCTCCGCCAATACGGGCGGCAACGGTCATTTCCTTGATGATCTTGGTAAAGACTTTTCCGCGGCGCGCGTCGGCAGCGCCCTTCTTGTGCTTAATGGTCGCCCATTTCGAGTGGCCCGACATGAAATCTTTCCTTTCTGGCAGGCCCGGTGGACCCGAGACCACTTCCGCTCGAGCGGACTGCCCAATGCTAGCTGCTGTTACCGGAGTATGTTATCACAATCCCGCGCGCGTGGGCTACGAGCACCCCCTCGAAAACGCGCCGGCAGTATGGCATTCTCAATGGCTCGATACCTGGTCCCAGATCCAGAGCCGCAGGGAGCGATTATGGCACGGCCCGCAACTACAGCCCATTCGGATTCCGACGCGGTGCTCCTCGAGATATTTGCCGTGAACGAACGGATAAACCAATTACTGCTGGAATGCCTCGACCAGAAAATCTGGCGGGCGAAGCCGCCGGACAAAAGGAGTCGCACGATTGCCGTCATAATTGCGCACATCCACAATATTCGCCGAAAATGGATTCGCCTCTCCGCGCCTCAGATGGTGTTACCAACCCCGCTCAACCCCAAAGGGTGCACCATGAAACAAGCCGCACGCGCATTGGCCGGGAGCGCCAGGGGATGTTTGGAGATGCTCGGCGTCTTGCTGAATTCTTCGAGCGGTCTGAAATTCCGCCGCGACGGCTGGGCAAAACCCTGGCCGGCGGGCGCCGCCACCGTGGCCTACATGATTTCGCATGAGGCACACCATCGCGGGCAAATCTGCATGCTGGCGCACCAGCTCGGATCGCCTCTCCCCCGATCCGTGGGCGGGCAGATTTGGAACTGGGAAAAAATCTGGAAGCAGTGCGGATACACTCAGCCGCGCTGACCCCATAAAGCTGTCGCTCCTGTTCGTTCTATCGCTCGCCAGGGCACGCCTTCAGGCGTGCCGCTGAGACTGCGCGGAGTTGAGCGGCTTTAGCCGCTGGGGTGTCGGCCTCAGGGCCTGAAGGCCCGGAAAACGCCAGGGCTACTACGCACGGCGGGGCTCAAGCCCCGCCCTGACGGGGGACGGTCACTCAAATGTGCCAACACGCACCGGCTCCGCCTATCCGCTGCTGGCTCGCAAGAAAAAGAGACGGAGCCGAAAGGCTCCGTCTCTCGTTGGTTAAAGATTTACCAGACTCAGAAAATGAACTTAATACCGAAACGTCCCTCGAAGCCGGGGGTGAATTCCGCCGCATGGCCATAGCGGGGATCCAGCGCAATCCCTTGCGCCTCTGAAGTGTTCTTGGCGATGGACTGCCACGCGAACCCCTTGTCGAGGTCCTTGTCGAAGAGCTCAATGTTGGAGGGGCTAAAGAATCCGATATCCTGGTAATTGTAATTGTTCCACGTGTACTGGCTTATTCTCTGGCTAAACAGGTTCGTCGCATTAAATTCCAAGCGAAGCTTCTTGACCTCGCCGAATTTGAATTCGTGCGCGATCAAGAGGTCCGTCCGCGAAAACGTCGGCGTGCGACCCATATCACCGCGCCCGTTCGGCCAAAACTGGTAATAGTAGTTCGAGTTGAGCTGGGTGCTCACCGGCGTGCCGCTCGTCGCCCAGAAGAACAGGCCGACCTGGGTCCCGAACTTGAACTCGTAAGCTCCGGCCAACTTGAAGGCGTGTGGCCGGTCGGTGGGAAGGCGGCCGTACAAGCCGTTATTGCCGTGGGCATCGTAGAATTCCCAGTCGAGGTCCCACGCAACGTTCGCGTTGCTTCCCCCGCGGTATGCAGCGGCGCCTAGTACCTGGTTATTCCCGTAGCCGCGACCGGTGTCACTGAGCCGAATTTCGTCGGTGCTCTGTAATCCGCCGTAATTGCCGTACAGTCGGCTGTAAACGTAGCTGGCGTCGAAGAGGAACCCCCGCGAGAACCGGCGTGTAAGTTCCACTTGAAACGCGTCATACTGGCGAATCGCTTTGGGCATATAATCCGCGCACGTGCCCTGGACCGTAATGGTGCAGGTTGGGCCTGCCGGCGCAGCATAAATGTTCGTCCCCTCACCCGGGTTGCCGTAGAAGTACCCAAAGCTACCGTCCGGTAGGACATTACCCAAATCCTCTATGGTTCGATTCAGCTTGCTGTGGACGAAGCGGGCGGAGAGAACTGTCTGCGGCATCACCTCGGCCTCGATGCCGAAGTTCGCCTGATCCACGCTCATGGGCTTGATTTCCGGATCGATGGTATCAAAATCCGGCACGCGAAGGTCTGTGAAAGCCCCTCCCCCGGCCTGCTGTAAGAGATCCGTGCCCGGCAAGTTGTTCAGGCTGAGGCTGGTGAAGTCGAGGGTATCGAGTGAGCGGTAGTAGACTCGTCACACATCGGCCCCGAATGCTCCCCGAGCCACTTCGTACTTGGTCCAATCGAAAAAGCGGCCCCAGAAGCCCGAGAGCTTGACCTTGCCGTTTCCGAACAGGTCATAGCTGGCGCCAATTCGTGGGGCGATTTTATCTCCGAAACCGAACTTGAACGCATAGTCCTTAAGGTCCCGCCGGTAGGAGGGGATGGTCTCCCTCTCGGTACGAAGCCCTGCATTGATGGTCAGGCGCGGATGAATCCGCCAGGCATCCTGAACGTAAAGGTGCGTAATCAGGGCGCCGGTAGACCCTATGGTGCCCCCGTCGTTGACTGCATAGTAACCGTACTGCCCGACCGGAAGATTCTGGCTCAACAACGTAATGCTTGTCGCCCCTGGGTAAAGTTCGACCCTCCCGCCTGCTCCAAAATCGGAGTTCAAAACATTGTTGACGTTCTTCTGAGTGCCGATCCCAAACTTCAGGTCATGCTCGCCGCCGAGATGAAGATACTTGGAAACGTCAGCCTGCACGTAAGTCCGCGTCGTGATGTCATGGAGAACATGGCCTGATGGCGGCTGAGTGGTGTAACCCGCTGCATGCTCCAGGGAAGGATCGATGCCCGGGATTCCAATGGACGATGTCTGGTACCAATACTCGGTCGTCGGGTAGTTCCCGGTCTCCTTGTAGTTCAGATAGTAGCGGCCGCCCTTGACGCTCAGGATGGCGGAGGGCGAAAGCGTGACGTTGATGGTGCCGGTCATGCTTTGTTCCGGCTGGTAGAACCCGTTACCTGCAACCGATGCAGCGTCGGCAATCGTGTTGGTGCTGCAGTTCTGACACATGTCTTCAAACGCAAAGAGAGAGCCGGTCAGATAGGTGGGTGTGTACAACCAAGTAAAGTTGGTTCGAATGCGGCTGGTGGGGTTGAAGTCAATCTTGTTGAACCAGCTCATGAAGAGGGCCTTGCGGTCCATGCTCCCAGAGCCGTCGGCGAAATTGTAAGGGACCGTTCTCCTCTGCCAGGTCGGCGCAAACGAGGTGAAGAAGAAAAGCTTATCCTTCAAAATCGGCCCGCCCAGGGTGCCGCCTGCATCGTAATTATTTCTGATTGGCTTCGTATCGTAGATGTAATCCCACACAGGCGCCAGCGTGTATTTGGTGGTGAGATCAGAGGCGATACGCTTCGACGGAGCGACGTTGAGCTTGCTGCCGTAATAGTACCAGAAGACGCTCCCGTGCAACTGGTTGCCGCCGGACCTGGTGACACCGCTGACTACTCCGCCCAAGGCCCCGCCATACTCCGCCTCGATTCCCGTCGTCTTGACCTGAACCTCCGCAAGGTGCTCAAATTTCGCGTTTTGCCGGAGTGATCCGTCGAGAACGCTGGTGGTTGACACACCGTCGATGTAGAAATTGTTCTCCGCGCCGCTCGCCCCGTTAATCTGATATCCACCCTCGACGAAGCCGGTGCTAACGGAGGGAGAGAATATGGCAATGCCGTCAAAATTGCGCGGCTTGGGCAGTCGGCTGAATTCTTCCGCCGTGACATTGTGGGCCACCATGGTGCTTGCCGTATCGATCACCGGCGGGGCTTCGGTCACTTCAATCGTCTGCGTCAGGCTCCCAACGGTCAGTGCCGCGTCGACGCGGAGCGTCTTGCCCACCAGGACGATGGCGTCCGCGAGCTCGTATTTGGCAAATCCGCTCTTTTCAAAACTCACCGAGTAGCGGCCAGGCTCTATTTCTGGGATACGGTACGTGCCGTCACCCACCGTATTGGTGGTCAGGGTACGATTCGTCGCGATGTTTCTGACTGTTACCTTCACTTCTGGGATGACCGCCCCGGTCGGGTCGGTCACCGTTCCCGCGATGGTCCCGACCCTCTCCTGCCCGAGGACGGGCAGGCTCGTCACCAAAAGCGTGAACATGACTACCAACAGGTTGCGCTTCCAACATGCCTCGAAACCAAGCAAATGTCCAAAAACTGGCTTCATACGTCCTCCTGAGAATTCGTGTTGAATTTCAATCGAATCTGAATCTTGATCGGGTAGTAGCAGTGGCTTATCAAGGTACGAAGATAGGATTTTACCGTTGGGTCAAATATCAAAGTCAACTCCTGATTCTCATTGGCCCGCAAGAAAACTGACTCAATTGGCCTGACGAGCCCGTAATATTGAAAGCAATCAGTAGTCCAAACGGTAAACTGAACATAATCATTTTATAATCAACAGCTTGTATGGATAATTTGATTCATTGCCGCTGATTGTTATTGTATTTGGAATACTACTTATG
>JACQNR010000070.1 GCA_016202975.1 Acidobacteriota bacterium | reverse complement strand
TGATGGCCCTCGCCCAGGAGCCTCTTCGTGATATGAAAACCGATGAAGCCTGCGCAGCCTGTAATGAGGAGTCGTGCCATGCGAATCGAGGCAACCGAAAGAAAATCAGTGTACCACAGCTTGCACGAGCGGCGGTCGGGGGGCATTCGACCTACTGCCCGGAGAGGAGCGGGCCGGACTCTCGAATTTGGGCTTGCGGCCACTTTCGGACTGTGAGAAGCTTCCTGTTCTTTCCGCTCCCTTGAACCCGCGAAGCCGCAGGACTTGCACCCGATGGAGATGGTTTCATCAAGCAATCTGGCCCTCCAACCACTCAATAGGCGCACCTCCAGGAGCGCGAGGACATGGATCGACAAAGGCAAAGCGTGGCTCGCTTCCGGCCGGCCACGCGAAGCTCTCTCGCTGTTTAACCAGGCCACGGGAGCCGAGGAGTCGAGCGCTGAAGCATGGTATTACAAAGGGAACTGCCTCCACGAACTGGGCCGGAGTGCAGAGGCGGTGCGTTGCTACAATCGCTCACTCGAGATCGACCCCGCCAATCCGCTCGCCTGGAACAACAAGGGCATCGGCCTTACGGGTTTGGGCCGAACTGAAGACGCGATTCGCTGCTTCGACCGGTCGCTCGCGCTCGACCCGGAGAGCTTGAGCGGCTGGTTTAACAAAGGCTCCTGCTTGTACGTCAACCGCCGCTATCTCGATGCGTGGAGCTGCTATGACCGCATGACTCGGCTCTCCGCCGGCGACGACCAGGCGTGGATACGAAAAGGGCTGTGTTCATATCGGCTGGGTCGCTACGCAGAAGCTGTCGTCGCAAACCAGGAAGCAACACGACTCAATCCCGATTGCTACGAGGCGTGGCTGAACTTAGGGGTCTGTCATTACGCGCTCGGGCAATTTGATAACGCTCTGGCGGCGTGCGAAGAGGCCCTGAGGACAAACCCCTCCGACTACCGCGCCTGGTTTAACCGCGCCGCCTGCTTCCATATGCGGGGCCTGTATTCCGAGGCCGAAAGATCCTGCGACCGAGCCCTTGCTATCGCACCCCGCGAGGGCCGCATCTGGCTCAACAAGGGAGCGAGCCTCCACTGTCGGGGAAAGTATCAGGCCGCTGTTCACTGCTACGAGCGTGCACTCGAACTCGACACGCGCGCCGCGGCGGCTTGGAGGAATCGCGGGCATTGCCTGATAAAGCTGCAAAGGCTCGAGGAGGCGATTCGATCCTACCAACGCGTGCTCGGAATCAATCCCCAGGACTCCTGGACTCGCGTCGTGATGCAGGCCGCCGAAAGGGGCGCCCTGCGCACGCTTGGCCCCCGCTCCGCCCGGCTGCGTTTTTCGAGCATGAATATTGCCAGCGAGAATCTGCTCCCAGACACGTCGCGCGGGCCCCGCCAGGGCATCGCTTGATTCGAGCTGTAGATTTGTCGCGGCACGGCCTTTCAGATAGATTGAACAGAATTTGCGCACCGTCAAGAAAACATGTGACGTATTATGCAAGAGGAATTGACCGGACTCGCTCCTCTGCCTATACTTTTTATCGGGGTTTGCAGTATCCCAGCAACCAGATTCGTCAATTGATAGTGGATTGAATTTCGGACCGTGGCCCGTTTCAGGAGGGAATAGCCGGGTCCAGTCAAGTAGGTGGAGGTTTCCTCTGCGAACGCGTTTACCCTAATGATTAGAGATACGCTCGATGGGCCAGATTTTTCACCCCAGCACAAATACGATTTCCCGCCTCAGTCTTTACGGAGCTGTGTTCATCGCTGCAATCGTGGCTTACGCGGCGTATCGCGTGAATCAATCGCCTTACATCACGGAGGTTAATGTCGCGGTGCAGCAGCCCGTTCCTTTCAGCCACAAGCACCACGTGACGGAACTGGGGATTGACTGCCGATACTGCCATTCTACTGTAGAGACCTCCGCCTTCGCGGGCATTCCACCCACGCATACTTGTATGACCTGTCATTCCCAGATATGGCGCTCGGCAGACATGCTCGAACCCGTGCGGGCAAGCTACAGAACTGACCAGTCCCTGGCTTGGACGCGCGTGAACTCGGTGCCGGATTTCGTGTATTTCGATCACAGTATCCACGTCAAGAAGGGTGTCGGCTGCACGACCTGTCACGGACCGATTGGGGAGATGCCGCTGACGTGGCGCGCCGAGACGCTCTACATGCGCTGGTGCCTGGACTGCCACCGCGCGCCGGAACGTTACATCCGGCGCCGCGAGGATGTCTTCAAAGCCGATTACAAGCCGCCCTCCAATCAACTGGAACTAGGCCGAAAGCTGGTCGTTGAGTACAACATCAAGCCCGTGAAGCTGCTGGAAGATTGTTACACGTGCCATCGGTAATGAACCGATCAGGCGCCATGCGTCGTAAATTATGACAGGAAAGAAGTCCACAACAAATCGAGTCGATCTCGCGGCGATTCGCGGGCGAGTCGAGAGCGAAGCGGGCCAGCGCTTCTGGCGGGGCCTGGAGGAGCTCGCGGAAACGCCGGGGTACACTTCATACCTACATCACGAATTTCCCCACGATCCGGAGAAAGAACCCGGCGC
>JACQNR010000056.1 GCA_016202975.1 Acidobacteriota bacterium | reverse complement strand
GGTTTGCTCGGAGCGGTAAACCACTGTGAAGAAGCGGTTCTTCTTGGTCTTCAGAATCGTGGCGACCGTGACGGGGCGCACCTTCCATTTCACTTTCATCTTTCGAACGCGCTTCGAGACCTCGGACCGGTACTCCATCCGCGCGATGGCGGAGTATGGGATATCGATTTTGCCTTCCCAGCATCGGAAAGTCATCACATCGGGGTTCATCTCCAGATTCCCTTCACACCCTTCCGAGAGGCTTTCGGTCCCGCCCGCGTATCTGAACTGCCGAGGAAGTTGTTCCTCTTTGGGCCTCGCGAAATTTGAAAAGCCAAACGAAGCAACCAGCACCAAACAGACAGATAGCGAGCGTCGAGTCATGATCCTTTTCCCGATCGGGCACCCCCCTGGAGCGCCCTGAGTTGTCCAACTTCCATTATGACATTATCTAAGCCGTAAGATACATGGAGAGCTAGTGTTGTGTCCCGGAAGTCCGTTGAATAAGTCGAATTCGTCAGGGCACGGCTTAAGCCGTGCCGACCGTAACCAAGTCTTGAGAAAAGAGGGCCTTCAGGCCCTGAGGGCAACTCCCCCAGCGGCTAAAGCCGTACCTTTGCACGCAAGCAACGCGACGCGCCTGAAGGCGCGCCCTGACGATTTTCGGCAAGAATCTCGGGGACACGACACTAGCGTGCGTTGCCCCTATCTGACCTCAGATCAGCATGGGCAGAATCCGGCAGGGCTGCGGGCAGGGATTCGATGGGAACGTCGACCTCCAAGTACCAGGGTACCGCTATGGCGCCCCATCGCGCCGGTCGGAAGATCCAATTCGCCACCACATGCCGCGCATCGTTTAGATTACGCTGGCTCGCCGTAAGGGGAACCGAATCCATGACGTGCCCGTCCGGGCCTACCAGGATCCGCAGACGGACCGTCCTGCTGTTTTCCTTGTTGGCGATCTCTATCGCGAGCTCTGGGGGCAGCACTTGGCGATTCAAGTCGGCCTCGGGTCTTGCAGGAAACTCCCCGAACCGGCGCGACTGAAGTGAGAAATTGACCTCCACGTAAGTCATGAAGCTCGCGGGTCCTTGCCGTGAATGGGCAGGCTTGAAAAGCCAGGAGCGAATCGCATTGAGCGCGGCCATGGCGAGAAAGGGGTGGCCCCTCACGACGTGCGCTTCCCTCACCTCTCCCGAATCGTCCACCCACGTCTGAACACTGACTTTTCCCTGGATGTAATTCATTTTCGCGATGGGGGGGTAGTGAGGTGTCTGATTATGGATGAGGAATTTGGTTGCCCTTCGGGACGAAATAACCTGTGGGGATGGAGGAGCGTCGGAAATAATCTCGGCGGAGAGGGCGAAGCTGGTGGCAAACGCAAATACGCCAACCCCTGCCGCGATGCGAATTAGTGATCGCGAGATCTTACTCATCGGATTCAAAGATCACATGTGCGACCACGTACCGGTCGCTGTGGGAAAGTGAAACAGCCATCCGCGCGACGCCCTGTTGTCGCGCCAGCTCCTCTGCGCGGCCTGTGAGCCGCAACTCCGGTTTACCGCTCGGCTGGTGGGTCACTTCCACGTCGCGCCACCCGACGCCCTCCCGCCAGCCCGTGCCCAGCGCCTTGAACGCAGCTTCTTTCGCGGCAAAGCGCGCGGCGTAGCGCTCCGCCTTGTTCTTGAACTGCTCGCAGTAGGCAATTTCCCCGGGCGTATAGATCCGCCGCGCGAACCGCTCGCCGTGGCGTCCGATCGCCTGCTCGATGCGCGCCGTCTCCGCGATGTCGATCCCCGTACCGACGATCATCCTCAGATCCGGTTCCTCGGTCCGCTGCGGAGCGGGCTCCTCGAGCTCAAGCGGCAATCTTCCGGGGAGCGCTCAATGCACCTTCATAACCCCGCACGGTATGGTAAACCGCGCGGTCAAAAAATCGCCCCACCAATCGCTGTAATTCCTGCTCCTGGTAAAGTTCGACCGCCGAATCGACCAGCCCCCGCGTGCGAATGAAATCCCTCAGATGATATTTAGAAAGAGTGAGTGCAAATACCACTTCGCTCAGCGGGATTTCCTCCGCATGGCGTCTGCGCCCCAGCTCACCATAAAGCTTTTCGATACGATCCTCGGTGGCATCGCTCAGCCACCCGCCCAAATGGTGATAGACATCGTAGATGCGGGCTCGCAGGTCCTCACGATTGATCCGATGGTATGAGGGCGTCCGGGGGTTCGATTGCAGGTCATCCAAAAGACCACGGAACAGCTCGTCCGCGTGGTCCTCGATCATGTGGACTAATCGCGCAGAAAGCATGATCGTCTACCGCGCCCCGTGGGGCTCGGTCCTCCTTTCCGCTGGATTCAATTGCACCATAGCACTCCTCGGGTCAAAATTCAACCGCGCCCCTTCCGGGGCGCGCTCCGGCGTGTGCTATATTCCAGCTCTGGGGCGAATGGCGACGAAATTGGTCTCGAAATGCGGGCTTACCTTGGCCAGGTCGAGCGCGCTGGCGCGGTGGCCGTGGCTTGTGCACGCATTTAGCACGCGCGTGGGCGGCCAAAGCCGCGGCGCGTGCCGGGGGCTTAACCTCGGGTTTGTTGAATCCGACACTCGAAAGAATGTCGAGCAAAACCGCTCCAGCTTCTTCGAAGCGCTGGGTGCCCCTTCCTTCGCACTGGCCGATCTGAAGCAGACTCACTCGACCCACATTTTTCACATCGTCCGCGGCGATGCAGGTGAGGTTCGATACATCCCCGCGGGCAGCTCCGAGCCGCTTCCTTCTGGAGGAAAAGCACCCTCGGGCGATGCCTTGGTGACCAGTCAGTCGGGGATGCTTCTCTCCATCCGAACCGCCGACTGCCACCCTATCCTGCTCGTCGATTCGCGCCAGCGCGTCATCGCCGCCGTCCACGCGGGCTGGCGCGGAACGCTTGCGCGTATAGCCGAAAAAACCGTGGGCGTCATGCGCGCTGCCTTTGGGTCAAACCCGGGCAACCTCACCGCCGCCATCGGGCCGGGCATTCAGGCCTGCTGCTACGCGGTCGGGGAAGAAGTGGTCGCGGCGTTTCACGGGCGCTTCGAGCGAAGCGAGCAGTTCTTCAAACCGGTTCCCGTCGATCAGGAAGCCGCGGCCCTCGCGGCGAAATATCCCAACGTCTTCCTTTCACCCTTCCCGCCGGGCCACGCCCCCATGGCCCAAGCCGCTGCGCACCTCGATATTGGCGCCGCCCTCCGCCACCAGCTTGTTGACGCGGGACTCACGCCCTCGATGATTCACACCTCAAACCTCTGTACCGCCTGCCGCACCGACCTGTTTTTCTCCCACCGCAAGGAAGGCTCCCGCACCGGCCGCATG
>JACQNR010000010.1 GCA_016202975.1 Acidobacteriota bacterium | reverse complement strand
TTCCTGAACCTTCATCGCCCGCTCCCAGGCGTCCTCCGGGTATCTCCCCATCCTGCCTCCTTCCCGCAGAATGCTTTACCCGATTCCCGCCTCCAGCGGACAGATCACTTGCTAATTCATGCGGACATTTCACGTGCTAACGACAGGCGATTTTCCTTTGCTTGACTTCCACGGCGGGCATCGGATAGCGTGGCGGGCGAAGGTCGAACTGCCCTTATGAAGAGCCAGCGGCGAAGATGGATTTGGTTTGGGGTGATGGCCCTGATCCTGGGCCTGATTGCCCTCAACCTCAGCCGCAGCCCCGAGTGGCGCAGGTTCAGCGGCGAGCGCCTGTGGGCATTGCTCGTGAACGCCAGCCCCACTTACTTGGTGGCGGCGCTGGCGACCACGTTGTCGAGCTATCTCGTCCGGGCCTACCGCTGGGGAGCGTTCCTCGATCCCATCAAGAAATCATCCCTCTGGGTTCTCTTCGTTGGACAGATACTGGGTTTCAGTTCCATCTACCTCGTCGGCCGTCCGGGCGAGTTTGTCCGCCCGGCTTACATCGCGCGCAAAGTCGGCGTTCCCATCACCTCGATGGTGGCGATTCTGGTGCTGGAGCGAGTCTATGACACGGTGATGCTGGTGATGATTTTCGCCGCATCGCTTTACTTTTCGGCGCTCGAGCCCGTGGCGGCCGGCTCCGGAGCGATCCGAACGCACCTGGATGAAGCCGGTCTGGTGATGTTCATCGTGACCACGCTCCTGATCATTCTGCTGATCTACTTCCGCCTGCGCGCCGATGCGCTTCGGCCCCGGCTGGTGAACAATCTCCGCTTCCTCGGCCCGGGGGGGCAACACCACCTCGACCATTTTCTGCATTCTTTTGCCGAGGGATTGAAGGTCATCCACAGTTCGAAGGACCTGGCGGCTAGCATCATTTCCACCCTGGTTCTCTGGATCATGAATGTGAGCGTGATCTTCTTTGTCCTGCGCAGCCTGGGCGGGGAGCTGACGCAACTGGGCTGGCTGGCCGCGGCGATGGCCGTGTTCTTCGCGGTCATGGGCCTGGCCATTCAGTTTCCCGGCATCGGCGGGGGTTACCAGGTGGGAATTATTCTGGCTCTGACCGAGCTGTTCAGCGTCAGCGTGGAAGCCGCCACCGGCGCTGCCATCATGGTCTGGATCATGGTTGCGGCGCCCTGCCTGGCCTTGGGCGCCGTCCTCCTGATCCACGAGGGCCTGACCTTTCGCAAGCTCAAAGCCATCGCGGAGGAGGAGCGCGCGCGGGTCATTGATGAATAATGAGTTCTGAATTAAGCATGTTGTGTTTATACTGGCTCCTGACATCTGACTTCTGTATTCTTCCATAGCCATGCGCTGCCCATTTTGTGGTCACGTTGAAGACAAGGTCGTTGATTCGCGCGAGGCGAAGGTTGGCGACACCATTCGCCGCCGTCGCGAGTGCGTGAAGTGCGAGCGCCGCTTCACAACCTACGAGCGGATCGAAGAAATTCCCTACATGGTCATCAAGAAGGACGGCTCGCGCGAGAAGTTTGACCGGCAGAAGCTGCTGAACGGCATCCTCAAGGCCTGCGAGAAGCGCCCTGTCCCCATGGGCAAAATGGAGCACATCGTCGACGAAGCCGAAAACTTCGTCGCCGAATCGCCAGACCGCGAACGCCCCACCGCCGAGCTCGGCGCGCTGGTGATGGAGGGCCTCAAAAAACTCGACAAGGTCGCCTACGTCCGCTTTGCCTCCGTCTACCTCGACTTCAAAGACATCCGCGAGTTCATGGACGAACTCAAGGACCTGCTCAAATCTAAAGGGAAGTAGCGCCCCGATGCATCGGGACGGCATTTCCGGCTCGAGGCGGGGGACTTGCCACGAGCAGGGCGAAATGTCTCATGTTGCCCGCGCGAAACTGCCGCGCGGCATGGAGGAACCGCAGGGCCGGAAAGCACGTCCTGCCCCACCCATTTTCCACCCACAAAGGGTAGTGGTTTGGGGTGGAAATGGCCCCTAGCGGCGGGACAAGCCCAAAACCCCGCTAACTCGTTAAAATAATTGAAAAAAAAGCTTGACATCGTTCTGGTACGACCCTATAGTGCGTGGACAAAAGTGGTAGAAAGTAGTGGTTAGTAGTCGCAAGTGGAGTTCCAAAGAAGATTCGAGTAGAAAAAATCAGAAAGTCGAGCCAGTCGAGTGCTACGCGGGAATTATCCAGCGACGGTAGATGGCAAGGGGCGGCTGAAGATTCCAACCGCCTTCAAGACCTTCATTGATGAGAATTACGGCCCGGACTTCTACATTACTAGCCTCGACGGGCAATCGGTGCGCGTTTACCCCTTCAACGTTTGGCGTGAGGTCGAGGAGAAGCTCAAAGCCGTGCCCTCGATGAACAAGGCGAAGAAGAAATTCCTCGATCGCACGAACTACTACGGCCAGATGGCCAAGATGGACTCGCAGGGAAGGGTCTTGATTCCTTCCATGCTGCGTGAGTCGGCCGCCATGCGCGGGGAAGTGGCGGTGCTCGGATATCTCGACCGCCTCGACGTTTGGAACCAGGACCGCTACCGCGAGTACCTGGACCGTGAGGCGTTCACCGACGAAGACATGCGAGGGCTGAGCGACCTGGGAATCTGAGGATTTGGGATTGGCAGAGTGAGTTCGGCAGTGCAGGAATGACGGCCGGTGAAAGATGGCGATGATTTCGAAGAGCCCGAAATTCGAAACTCGAAACTCGAAACTCGGAATTCGAGTGGCGAGTCGCGAGTTCCGCACGACGAACCTCGAACCCCGGATTCCGAACTCCGCGAAAGACACGTTCCGGTTCTGCTTCGGGAAGTCCTGGAATTTCTGGATGTACGACCCGATGGCTTTTATGTCGACGCAACGCTCGGTGCCGGGGGGCACGCTGAGGCAATCCTCCGGGAGCTACAGCGGGGCCGGGGAAGGCTCCTGGGGGTCGACCGCGATCCCACAGCCCTGGCCCTCGCACGCGAGCGCCTGCGAGCTTTTGGGGAGAGGCTGACCGTGACGCACGGCAACTTCGCCGAGATCGACGCGCTGCACCAGGCGAGCGGATTGCCGCCGGCGGATGGAATTCTCGCCGACCTGGGGCTGAGCTCGATGCAGCTCGAGGATGCCTCCCGAGGATTCAGTTTCAGTTCGCCCGGACCGCTCGACATGCGGATGGATCCGCAGAGCGAAATCACGGCGGAAGATTTTGTGAATCACGGCTCTGAGCGTGAACTGGCAGATTTGATTTTTAAGTTTGGGGAAGAACGCCACTCGCGCCAAATAGCGCGAGCCCTTATGAAGGCCCGTCCGATTCGATCAACCACCGAACTGGCGCAGGTGGTGACGCGAGCTATCCCCTCCCGGTCGGGCCTTCACCAAATTCATCCGGCGACGCGAACGTTTATGGCCCTGCGTCTCGCCGTGAATCGGGAAATCGAGAACCTGGACGCCTTTCTGGGTAAGGCGCTGGGCGTACTCGCTCCCGGGGGCCGGCTGGTCGTCCTGAGCTTTCACTCGCTCGAAGACCGGCCGGTGAAAAGGGCCTTTCAAGCCTGGCAGCGGGATGGGCGCGTCAGGATTCTGACGAAGAAAGTCGTCCGCCCGTCCGAGGCGGAAATTTCAACGAATCCACGGTCGCGCAGCGCCAAGCTGCGGGCCGCAGAAAAGAACCGGGGCTGAAGACGCGGGATTCGGGGTTCGGGCGAAAGCCCATCGCGAATCATAAGGTCCAAGCCCCAAATCCCGAATCGCGAGACCCGACCATGGCGACCATCGCTGCCTCATTACCTCGTCCAAGAAAGATTCGGAAGCTCACCGCCGAGCGGGTGGGCGGCCGCGCGACTCTGCCGGATGTCTATTATCTCAAGCCCATTGACAACTCGCGGCTGCGGCGGGAGGTCGACCGCGGAATGCGCCGCGAATGCTACTGCCTTCTGGGCCTAGGCTTGATGGTTTTTCTTTTCCTGCTGGTTTTCGCTTGGCAGAGCTTTGCCTTCGTCCGCGACGGGTACCAGGTCGAATCCGCCCGCACCGAGCGCGAGTCGTTGGAGGAATGGAACCGGCAGTTGCGGATCGAGCACGCGGCACTGGCCGATCCGCAGCGGATCGACGCACTGGCGAAGAAGGATTTGGGTCTGGCCCTTCCCCAACCTCACCAGGTGATCCGGCTGGAAGGTGAAAGTCTGGTGGCCGATCCCGGGCCGGCGCAAGTGGCACAAAATCACCCCGTATCCGGCGAGATCCCCTAGATGCCCTCTCGCACTTCCCACGCGCGCTCTGGTGCGAGCGTCCAACCCATGACGCTCCAACGGGGATTTGTGCTGGAAGCCTTTATGGCGGCGTGGTTGTTGCTGCTCGCCGGCCGCCTCTATCACCTCCAAATCATTCAATACGTCGACCTGGTCGCGCGGGGCGAACGACAACAGCAACGCACGATCGAGATCGCACCCACGCGCGGAACCATCTACGACCGCGAGATGCAGCCGCTCGCCATGAGCCTGGCGGTCGATTCAGTTTTCGCTGATCCCTCGGAGTTTCCCAAACCGGAGATGGTGGCGGACCTTATCGGGCCCGTGCTGGGGATTGAGAAGTCCGACCTGCTCGCCAAGTTCAAAGCCTTCAAGTCATTTTGCTGGGTGAAGCGCAAGGTCAGTTCGGAAGAGTCGGCGCGCCTCCGCGATTTGAACCTGAAGGGCATTTATTTCCAGAAGGAAATGAAGCGATTCTATCCCAAGGGCGATCTGGCCGCGCCGGTGATCGGATATGTGGGACTCGATGATAACGGACTGGGCGGCCTCGAGTATCGCTTCAATGATTCGATCAAAGGTACACCGGGTCGCGCTTTGATCGCCACCGACGCCCGACGGCAGTCGTTTGAATCTTCCACGCAGGAGGGGCAGCGGGGTAAGAACCTTGTTTTGACGCTCGACCAGAACATTCAGTTCATCGCGGAAAAGGCCATCGCGGAAGCAGCCGCCAAGTGGCATATGGCGGGCGGCACCGTCATCGTGCAGCAGCCCAATACCGGCGAAATCCTCGCCATGGCCAGCTATCCCACATTTGACCCCAACAACTTCGGCCAGAGCACGGGCGAATCGCGCAAGAATCGTGCCGTGTCGCAAGTTTATGAGCCGGGATCGACCTTCAAGCTCGTCACGGTGGCGGCGGCGCTGGAAGAAGAGATTACCAGCCCGAAAGAAGTGATCGATTGCCAGCGGGGGAGCATAGTCCTGGCCGGGCATGTGATCCATGACGACCATCCTCACGGCAGCCTCACCGTCAGTCAGGTTATGGCTCAGTCAAGCGGCGTTGGAGTTATCAAGCTGGGCCTGCGCCTGGGTGAAGACCGGTTCTACCGGTATGTCAAAGCCTTCGGCTTCGGCGATGAGACCGGCATCGAACTGCCGGCGGAAGAACGCGGACTCCTCCGGCCGCCCTCGCGCTGGTCGGGAATCTCCCTGGGCGAAATGTCCACCGGGCAGGAAGTTGGCGTGACCCCACTGCAGATTATTTCCGCTTGTTCGGCTATCGCCAACGGCGGGGTGCTCATGAAGCCGCGCGTGGTAAGAGAGATTTTTGAGGGCGACCGGCATCAGCCGATTATCGCTGTCCCCGGTCGCCGCGTGGTCAGCGCGCGCACGTCTGAATTGATGAAAGAAATTCTCACTGAAGCGGTCGAGGCCGGAACCGGCAGCACGGCCAAGCTCAACGGTTTCACTGCTGCCGGAAAGACCGGAACGGCCCAAAAGATTGATTCTTCAGGTAGTTATTCGAAAACGCATTACATTCCCTCATTTGTTGGCTTTGCTCCCGTAAGCAAGCCGGCGGTCACGATTCTGGTCGTGATTGACTCACCGGTGGGAGCGATCTACGGACGAGAGGTTGCGGCTCCGGTATTCAGGTCCATCGCAGAGCAGACTCTGGGTTACCTAAACGTACCGCAAGACAACCCTTCCAAATATCTGCAGGTTGCTTCGTCCTCACCCGCTGGGTCGCCGCGCCAGCAACGCGGTGATCGGGTGGATTTCCAACCCTTTAGACCTGAACCTCCGGTGGCTGCAACCTCTCCCGTACAACCCGTTTCTTTTTCGAAACCCGTCACCTCAGATGCGGGCGGAACACTCATGCTCGACGACGGGCCCATGGTCGTGATGCCCGATTTCACAGGCATGGCGCTCCGGCAGGTAGCGCAGCAGTGTCAGGAACTGGGTCTGGACCTCAGTATGCGTGGCTCGGGGCTGGCTTTCGAGCAATCTCCGCCGCCACGGTCGCAGGTTCCGGCGGGGTCGAAAGTGTGGGTCATTTTCGGTCGATAGGAGATCCTCGTTCGTGATCCGTGATCCGTTGTCCGAGGCAAGACAACTCAAATGGACGCCGTGAACCAATCGATTTGCAGCGGACAGCGGGTCACGGATTACGGTGAAGGCCGTAGCTGACGAATGCGAGTGAGCGATGAAGTTGGGGGAACTCCTTCGGGGAGTGCCGACCCTCGAAATCGGAGCCAGTCCGGACCTCGAAGTTATAGCTCTTGCCTACGATTCCCGCCGTGTTGAGCGGGGAACCCTCTTTTTTGCCATCCGGGGAGAGAAGTCCGACGGTCATCAATTCGTCGGCTCCGCTCTCGACCGCGGCGCCATCGCCGTGGTGAGTGAGAGGGAACCTCCGCCGGAGTTCGCCGCCCGGTGGATTCGCGTGGAAAAAATTCGCCGCGCACTTTCCTCTGCGGCGCGCGAGTTCCTCGGCCACCCTGATTCCAAGCTTCTCACCGTGGGCATCACCGGGACCAACGGCAAGACAACGACGGCCTTTCTTCTTGAAAGTATTCTTCATGCCGCAGGCATCCCCACGGGTCTGTTTGGCACCATTGAATACCGTTGGGGGGGCAAGGCCCGGACCGCGATCAACACGACGCCAGAGTCGCTCGACCTTCTCACCTACTTCGCGCAGCTCGTTGAGTCCGGCGGAGAGGCCGCGGTGTTGGAAGCGTCCTCGCATGCCCTGGCGCAGGAGAGGCTCTGGGGATTTCCATTCCGGGCGGCCGTCTTCACCAACTTGACGCGCGACCATCTCGACTTCCATCATGACTTTGAGAGCTATTTCGCGGCGAAGCGCCGGCTCTTTGAGGGGCTGGGAGCACCGCCCCCGGAACTCGCTGTCATCAATGCCGATGACCCGTGGTCGGTGAAGTTGATGGATATGCCTAACCCCCGCCGCATCACCTACGGAATGAACGCCTCCGCGCAAGTCAGGCCCCTTAGATTCGAACAGGGACTCAACGGCCTTCAAGCGACCATTTCCGCTCCGGAAACGACGCTTGAGATCAAATCGCCACTTGCGGGGCGTGCGAACCTAGCCAACATCCTGGCTGCTATTGCCACCAGCATCGGGCTGGGGTTACCTCCCGACCGAATCTCAGAAGGCATCACCTCACTCACTTCCGTGCCGGGGCGATTTGACCGTGTGGACGCGGGGCAGCCTTTCCTGGTCGTTGTGGATTACGCTCACACCGACGATGCACTGCGCAACGTGCTCAAGACGGCGCGAGAGCTGACGCGCGAGCGGCTCATCGTGCTCTTCGGTTGCGGGGGCGACCGCGACAGGACCAAACGACCGCTGATGGGGGAAGCGGCAGGAGAGCTAGCTGACTTGGTGGTTCTCACTTCCGATAATCCACGAAGTGAAGACCCGGTCACGATCATGAACGACGCGCTCGTCGGGTTGCAGCGGACGGGTCGTCCCTACATCCCCGAGGTCGATCGCGAATCGGCCATCCGCAAGGCGCTGGGGGAAGCTCGAGACGGCGACGTGGTCGTTCTGGCCGGGAAAGGCCATGAGACCTACCAGATTCTGAAGGACCAAACGGTTCCGTTCGACGACCGCGAGGTGGCAAGAAAAGTACTTCATGACCTGGGATACGATGGGGAAAAAGACCGGAAGGATTAGGCGCATTCGTGGCCTACCGGGCACACGGCGGCGGATGTTATGGAACTGAGTCTGGGCGAAGTGGCGCAAGTGCTGGGAACAGCGGTCGCGACGCCGGACCGCATCGCCCGGGGGTACTCGATCGATTCACGGACTCTGATCGAAGGAGACCTTTTCTTCGCCATTCGCGGGCCGCGCTTCGATGGCCACGACTTCGTCTCGCAGGCCCTTACGCGCCGGGCGGCAGGTGCGGTCGTTGGCGACGATTTCTTCCAGGCGAGTCCTGACCCCCTGCGACCGTTTCTGTTGCCGGTTGCTGATACGACGCGGGCCCTCCAGCAACTCAGTCAAGCGGTGCGCAAGAGGTGGGGTAAGCCCCTGGTGGCAGTTACCGGTAGCGCCGGAAAGTCCACAACCAAAGAGATGACGGCGGCCATTCTGGGAAGGCGCTATAGCGTTCTCAAATCGCAGGGGAATTTGAATAACCATTTCGGACTGCCCCTGACGCTGCTCGCGATCGAGGCCCAACACGATGTCGCGGTCGCGGAGCTGGCCATGTCGGCGGCGGGGGAGATTGCGCTTCTCGCGCGCCTGGCCGCTCCGGACATTGGCGTGGTGACCAACGTGGCGGCGGTTCACTTGGAGTTCTTCGATTCGGTCGACTCCATCGCCCTCGCCAAGCGAGAGCTGATCCAACATCTACCCTCTGGAGCGACGGCCGTCCTTAGCTTCGATGATCCGCGC
>JACQNR010000055.1 GCA_016202975.1 Acidobacteriota bacterium | reverse complement strand
GAAATCGCGCTCCAGGTCGAGCGGGGTCAGAACTTGCCGGCCGATGATGATGTTCTTGAGGTTGGGCGCGTACTCCGCGACGGTGTCAATCACGTTGTCGCCGAAGGCCTCGCGCTTTTCGTCCCAGGTCCCTTCGCGCAGCTTGTAGGGCGCGTACTGCACGAAGCACGACAGGATGTGTTTCCCCGGCGGCGCGACAGAGGGATCAGTGAGCGCGGGGACGACCATATCGATGTAAGGCCGGCGCGAGTAGTCGCCATACTTGGCGTCGTCGTAGGCGCGCTCCATGTAATCGACCGCCGGAGAGATCGAAATCGCGCCGCGCAGATGCGGACCCGCGCCGGGCATGCATTTGAAATCGGGGAGCGCGTCGAGCGCCAGGTTCACCTTGCCGGACGAGCCGCGGAATTTATAGCGGCGCACGTCCTCGAGGAATTCGTCGGGCAGGTTGCCCGGCTCGATCATCTTGAGGAAGGTCAGGTGGGGATCGACGCTGGAGGAAACAATTTCGGCAAGCAGCTCATCGCCGTTCGCGAGCGCTACGCCGCGCGCCTGGCCGTTCTTCACCAGAATTTTTGCGATGGGCGCTTCGGTGCGAATCTCCACGCCCGCTTCGCGCGCCGCCCCGGCGATGGCATTCGAGATCGCTCCCGTGCCGCCGCGCGAGAAACCCCAGGAGCGGAAGGCGCCGTCGATTTCGCCCATGTAGTGGTGAAGCAGGACGTAGGCGGTGCCCGGCGAGCGCACACCGAGGAACGTCCCGATAATGCCGGAGGCGGACATGGTCGCCTTGAGGACGTCGGTCTCGAACCACTGGTCGAGAAAGTCCGCGGCGCTCATGGTCATGAGCTGGACCTGGTTGTACTTTTCGTCGCTCGCCAACGACTGGAACCGCCGGCCGAGGAAAAGCAACTGGCTCAGCTCGCTGTAACGGAGTTTGGAGGGGTCGGGCGGCACCATGCTGAGGATGGGCTTGACGAACTTGGCCATCTTCGCCATCGCCTGCCCGTATTCGTCGTAAGCCTCGGCGTCGAGGCGCGAGTGGCGCGCGATTTCGCGGCGCGTCTTGGCGTGGTCGTTCACGCGCCACAGGTAGTCGCCGCTTGGCATGGGCGTGAAGGTGCCGTCGAGTGGCAGAATTTCGAGACCGTGGCGCGGCAGTTCAAGCTCGCGGATAATTTCAGGACGGAGAAGCGAAACCACGTAGGAGCAGACGGAAATCTTGAAGCCGGGGAAGATCTCCTCGGTGACGGCCGCACCGCCCAGCACGTGACGGCGCTCGAGCACTAGGACCTTCTTGCCCGCGCGCCCCAGATAGGCAGCGTTGACGAGGCCATTGTGCCCACCTCCGATGATGATGGCGTCGTACTTCGCGCTCATACCTTGACTGACCGGAACCGCAGCCGGATTTCAATGACCGGCAAGCGTCGCCCATTCTACTGTTGGAGCCGTTGTTTGTCAGCAGAGAACAGGTAGCGCCGGGCTTCAGCCCGGCATAAATCGATGCGTGCCGCCCTGAAGGGCGGCGCTACATCGCGGCGCAAGGTTTCCCGATTGCGCATCGTTCCGCGATTCGCTAACATGCGCAAGCGGACGGCGGCGCTTCTTATTTCGGCCCGTGACATGACTGACGCGGAGCGGAGATATTATCATGCGCAAAAAAAATCACATTGATCCTCTTCCCGAGGAATTCGCGACCTACGAGGAAGCGGCGAAGTTCTGGGAAAGCCATGACACGACGGATTACCCGGGCGTCTTTCGGACGGTCAGGGTCGTAGGCAAACTTCGCAACCGCCACTACGAGATTCCCGTAGCCCCGGACGTCGTCAGGCTGCTTCAGTCAAGAGCCCGCAAGCGGCGCATCTCTCTTGGCCATCTTGCGAGCGATCTTCTCCGCCGCCAGCTCAGAACACCCCGATGATCAGGAGGCACATGTGCCCGTAGGAACCGCCGTCCACGAACGCACTTTTCCGCTCTGCCACAGCCTGAGCTATCGCGAGTGGTCGGGCTACTACACGGTGAGCGTCTACGAGACGCACCACGAGCACGAGTACAACGCGATTCGGAACGCCGCCGCGCTCATCGATGTGTCCCCGCTCTTCAAATACCTCCTGACCGGCAGGGACGCGACGAAACTTGTCAATCGCATCATCACGCGAGACATTGGCAAAGTTGGCGTGGATCAGGTGATCTACTGCTGCTGGTGCGATGAGGAAGGAAAAGTCATCGACGACGGGACGATCACGCGGCTCGGCGAAAATACTTACCGCTGGACCGCCGCCGATCCCAGCTTGCGCTGGTTCCGGCAAAACGCGCTGGGGCTGGACGTAGAGATCGAAGACATCTCAGAAAAAGTTGCGGCGCTCGCTTTGCAGGGGCCAACTTCCGGGCGGCTGCTCGCGAAGATTGCGGACGCGTCCATCGAGAACCTCAAATACTTCCGCGTGACGCACGGCTCGATCGCGGGCGTGCCCGTCGATGTTTCACGCACCGGCTACACGGGCGATCTCGGGTACGAGATCTGGATGCCCTGGGATGACGCTGTGAAAATCTGGGACGCGATCATGAAAGGCGGCAGCGAATTCGACGTCAAACCCGCAGGCATGCTGGCGCTCGACGTGGCGCGCATCGAAGCGGGCCTG
>JACQNR010000058.1 GCA_016202975.1 Acidobacteriota bacterium | reverse complement strand
TAATTTCATTGTGCTTACCCGCAGAGCGAGGCTGCGCCCTGCTTCCGGGGCTTCATGAGTGGTATGTTACAATGAATAACCTGCCATGCACATGAAGAGAAGAATATCGCCGGTCCCGACGGCTGACGGCATCCCCTCAGGTGGTGAACTTTGAGCAGCAGCGCGCAGCCGGCCGTCCGCCATCTAGAGCTTACCGAACTGCTCTCGCTGCTCCTCGAAGTCAGCGAACAAATCAACTCCACTCTCGATCTCGAGGAGCTGATGGTGCGGGTCGCGGAGCTGGTGAAGCGCGTGATTGACTACGAAGTTTTCGCGATTCTTCTCCTCAACGAAAAGACGCAGGTCTTGAAGGTCCACTTCAGTCTGGGCTATCCGGACGAGGCGACGAAGCGGCTGAGATTCAAAGTGGGCGAGGGGATTGTTGGGCGCGCCGCGGCGACGCGCCGCGCCGTGCGCGTCGGAGACGTTCGCAAGGATCCCGACTACATTCAGTCGCTCGCATCGGTTCGGTCGGAGCTAGCGGTTCCTTTGATTACGAAGAATCGCCTGATTGGTATTGTGGATCTGGCCGCGCCATGGCCGGCGTTTTTCACCGAGCAGCACCAGAACCTCCTGGAGCTTCTTGCCAGCCGCATCGCGCTCGCCATCGAAAACGCGCGTTTGTATCGCCGCAGTGTGCGTCAGGCCAAATCGCTTCAACTGCTCAACGATATCAGCCGGGAGCTCAGCTCCGAGCTGGTGCTCAACAACCTGCTGCGCAAGATCGGGACTCTCACCAAGCCGCTCATCGATTACCACCGCTTCAGCATTCTGCTGGCCGACGATAAAACGCAATCACTGAACACCGTGATCTCGTTGAAGCAGGACGAACGGCTGCCGGACAGGTGCAGCGTCGGCTATGGGCAGGGCATTGTGGGCGCGGCAAGCAGCCTTCGTAAGGCAGTTGTGGTGCCGGACGTCAGCAAGGACCCGCGCTATATCAATACCAACGCCGAAACGCGCTCGGAGATGACGGTGCCTCTCATCTATCGCGACCGGGTGATTGGAGTCATTGATCTGGAAAGCCCGCACCTGAATTATTTCACCGAGGATCACTCCCGGCTGCTTTCGACTCTCGCGCCGCAGATTGCCGTGGCCATCGAGAACGCCCGCCTCTACGACGAAGTGGTGCGCAGCGAGGCTCGCCTCGAGCGAGACCTCTCGCGCGCCCGGGATATTCAACTGCACATTATGCCCGCCTTGTGCCCCGCGATTCCGGGTCTGGACATTTGCTGTCGGTTTCTTCCCGCGCGCGAACTGGGCGGCGACCTCTACGATTTTCTCAAGCACGGCAAGGAGCGCCACATCCTTACCATCGGCGACGTCAGCGGCAAGGGCGCGCCCGCGGCGCTCTACGGAGCGATGACGCTGGGCATTCTGCGCAGCCTGGCGCCGCTCCGGCTACTACCCCACAACTTGCTCCGCCAACTCAACCACATGCTGGTGGAACGCCAGATCGAGGGGCATTTCGTGAGTCTGATATACGCCCTTTGGGTGCCCAAGATCCGCGCAATGCTTCTGGCCAACGCGGGAATGCCGCTGCCGGTTCTGGTGAGAAACGGCCAGTCGCGTGCCATACGGGCTGAAGGGATTCCTCTGGGCCTTCTCGCGAATACGGAATACGAACAAACCATGGTGAAACTCGAGAAAGGCGACCTGTTAGCATTTTTTTCCGACGGACTTGGGGAGGCTGCCAACCCCGCCCAGGAAGAGTTCGGGGCGCGGAGACTTGAAGATATGCTTCGCCAGAACGCGCAGCGTCCGATTGCGGAGATTCTCGAAATAGTTTTTGCTGAAGTCGCGAAACACGAGGCAGGAATGGCGCGGCGCGACGACCAGACGCTGCTGCTCGTCCGCGTGCGGTGAAAGGTGAGTGCCAAACGACCGACGTCGGTAGGAGCATCCGAGCCCGCACGGGTTTGAGCTGGAACCCAGTTACTCACGATCCCAAGGCGACGACAAATCGATGGCAACGTTCGACTACAAATCGGGCTGCCTCCACGGCGAGGCCGTCCCGCTTGAGGCCGTCGCGCAGCGCTTCGGCACACCCACGTATGTTTACAGCCGCGCTGCGATTCTGGAGAACTATCGGCGGCTGGCGGACGGCCTGGCGCGTATCCCCAACCTGATCTGCTATTCCGTTAAGGCCAATTCCAATCTGAATATACTGCGTCTGCTCGGCGAAGCCGGGGCGGGGTTTGACATCGTTTCGGCGGGCGAACTGACGCGCGTGCTGCGCGCCGGCGCCGATCCTTCGCGCGTGGTATTTTCCGGCGTCGGGAAGACAGCTGAGGAAATCGACGCGGGCCTCGAGGCGGGGATCCTGATGTTCAACGTGGAATCCGGCGGGGAACTGGAAGTCCTGGAGGGCCGGGCCAAGGCGCTCGGGAAAGCCGCTGCGCTTTCGATTCGAGTCAATCCGGACGTGGTCGCCGAGACACATCCCTACATTTCGACGGGTCAGATTGTTCATAAATTCGGAGTTCCGAAGAACGAAGCCATCGAACTCTACCGCCGCGTGGCGCGTTCCGCGTCCCTGCGTGCGCGAGGGGTCACGTGCCACATCGGCTCGCAGATTCTTGAGGTCGAGCCTTTCCACAAGGCTCTGGATGAAATTTTGGAAGTCGCGCGCGCCGTCCGAGAGGTAGCCCCCGCAACCGAGTTCCTCGACATCGGCGGAGGTTTCGGGATTCCTTACCAGGGTGAGAAACCGCTGGCGCACGAGCGGCTTTTCGAGGGGCTGGAATCGCGCCTGCGCGGAACGCCTTATCGCCTCGTGATCGAGCCCGGCCGATCGATTGTCGGAGATGCTGGAGTGCTTCTCGCCCGGGTTCTGTATGTGAAACGAAATGCGCAAAAGAATTTTATCGTGGTGGACGCAGGAATGAATGACTTGATGCGGCCTACGCTCTACGGGTCGTACCACGAAATCGTGCCCGTGGTCCGGCGCAGCGCGGAAACGTTAACCGCTGACGTTGTTGGGCCGCTCTGCGAGACCGGCGATTTTCTCGCGCAGGGCCGCCCCATGCCGGACGTCGAGCCCGGCGACCTTCTCGCCATTCTGACGGCCGGCGCCTACGGATACGTTCTCGCTTCCAACTACAATACCCGCCCGCGTCCCGCCGAGGTTCTCATCGACGGTGATCAGGCCGGCCTTATTCGTGTCCGAGAGCGTCTGGAAGATTTGATGGCGGGAGAAACTGCTTAGGAATTCGTTGCACTGACTTCTTGCTTCTGGCTTCTGACTTCTTCTCTTACCGCTCGCCCCACTTGAGCTTCTGCCGCAGGATTTCAAAGTAATTCTTGCTGACAGGCTGGATGATCTCCACGTAGGACGACGCTTTGCGAAGGCGGACGGAGTCGTCACTATGCGTGGCGAGGCCCACCTGGCCATCGACGGTGAGATAAGCGGCTTCGCGCTGGGTCTTGACGGCGATTTCGATCTGCACCGTGTCAGGAAGCACCAGGGGCCGGTTGGTCAGTGTGTGGGCGCAGATCGGCGTGACCAGAAAAGCGGCGACGCTGGGAGCGACAATGGGCCCGCCCGCCGCAAGAGAGTAGGCCGTCGAGCCCGTGGGGGTTGAAACGATCAAGCCGTCGGCTTTGAAGGTCGAAATGAATGCGCCGTCGACGAGGACGTCGAAGTCGATGATGCGGGCGATGGCCCCTTTGTTCAGCACCACATCGTTAAGAGCCAGGAAAGACGAAATGATTTCGTCGGCGCGCACGAGCTCGCCTTCGATCTGCACGCGCCGCTCGACGCGCGCCTTGCCCTCCACGACCTGTTCGAGCGTCGCGTAAAGGTCTTCCTGCGAAATAACGGTGAGGAATCCCAGGCCGCCAAGATTGACGGCCAAGATGGGGACAACTTTCCGGTTGAGCGCACGCGCCGTGGCGAGCAGCGTTCCGTCGCCTCCGAGCACGATGAGCACGTCGACATGCGCCGCCATTTCGTTGCGCGGAACCGCGCGCTCCTGGCTTTCGAGAATCGCCCCGGTCTCCTTGTCCAGAAACACTTCCATCTGCCGCTCGCGCAGCCAATGAATCAGCGGCGGTATGATGTCGCGGATTTCCGACTTCTTGGGTTTCGAAATGATGCCGATGCGTTTGATGGTCATGACAGAGTTAAGCCTTCACAAGTGCGACAACCCGATCTGGCATTGCTTCCGTGTGCCGCCACAGAAAGACGCGAGGGGATATTCTAGGCGGGTTTAAGCCAAAATGCATGCAGGAAGAACTCGCGGTTGCCTTCCGCGCCCGGCAGGCAGCTTTCCACGGATTCGATCCGGCTGAACCCGAGCGCGCGGAGCTTTGCGGCTACCTTGGCTACTGCTTCCGCCTGAAGCATTGCGTCGCGCACGATCCCGCCTTTGCCCACTTGCCCCCGCCCCACTTCGAACTGCGGCTTGGCCAGCACCAGCACCTCTGCCCCGGATTCGAGGAGCGCTGGCAGCACGGGCAAGATCCGCGTGGCGGAGATGAACGACACGTCCATCGTGGCGATGGCGCACTTTGAGATGATTTGCTTGGGCTGAAGGTAACGGGCGTTGGTTTTCTCAAAGACGGTCACACGCGGGTCGCGGCGCAACTTCCAATCGAGCTGATTCGTTCCCACATCCACTGCGATCACGCGACTTGCACCGCGCTCGAGGAGGCAGTCGGTAAACCCTCCCGTCGAGGCGCCAACGTCGAGGCAGATTTTTCCCGCAGGGCTCACGCCGAAATGATCCAGCGCGCCCGCAAGCTTTACGCCGCCGCGGCTGACGTATTTGAGCTTTTCCCCCCGCAGACGTAGCTCGGCTCCGTCGTCAATGAGCGCTCCGCATTTTTCCACTTTTTGATTGTCGGCGAAGATCTGCCCGGCCAGGATCAGAGCCTGCGCCTTCTCGCGGGACTCCGCGAGGCCGCGCTCGACCACCAACCGGTCCGCCCGAATCTTTTCGGCCCTTCCGCTTCGCATCGAGAAACTAGCGTAACTTCCCGCGCCTCCAAAAGGAAGGGCTGCTGCCACAATGGCCCAACGCGCCGGGTGACACTTGAAAGTGGCCTTAAGACAGCTATTATGGCCGCATCCGTCCACAAGGGGAGCAGGAACAATGAAAAAGATGACGTTGATGGGAGTTGTGTGTGCGCTGATTCTGGCTGTTGCTGGCCGAGAGTCACCTGACGCGGCGACTGTTCGCAGCCATGCTGGGCAGGATCGCAGGGTTTCCCCTGCCAGCCGGGTAGGCGAGCCGACGACCGGATCGGATTTCTGCGAGGAGAGAGGCAGGGGGGCGGCAACGTGTCGGAAACACGGGTCGAAAGAGGGGCGGTTGGGGCCTTTAAGGTTCTTGCGAGAGGCACGAATGGTCCCTTCCGTAGCAGGTGGGAGCACCTGGCACTGCAAACCCGACTGGCAGTTGCGTTCAGGGGCGGTCAGAAATACATTGCGGGTCGGCCGGAATTGGATAATGGAAATTCCGGTTTAGACGTCTAAATGCGGTTAGACCGTCGCAACCTCGTTGTCAGGCTCCCGCGTTTCGCATAGGCTCTTGGACTTTTGGCGAGAGGATGGTGTGACCATGAGCGCCAAGAAGGTTTTGAATGTAGGTCCGTCGTGAATCGAAGTGACATACGAGCGCTTCGGGGACGTGTAGGCGCCGCCCGTACTGCTGATAATGGGTGTCGGCACGCAGATGCTCGGCTGGAATGAGGGTTTCTGTGACGAACTCGTCGCTCGCGGCTTGCCGCCTTGGCGCAGACCCGCCGGTTTGATGTTTGCGATTGGACGCCATTTCGAGAACAAGGCCTTGCGGATCGCAGACATTGAAGCACAATGCGCCAGCCGCCGAGGGCGCGGCTCATAGAGCTGCGCTACAACTCAGGGCTTGCGCCCTGGGCCACGTTATTTCGGCCTTTCGGGCCTGTGCCGTTCCCTACCCGGCCACTACCCCCTAACCCCCTCCTCAATGAGGAGGGAAGCTAAACCCAAATTTCCCTCCTTGGTTAAGGAGGGGTGCAGGGGTGGTTGGCGGCGAGCACAGACTCCCCTCCTTCGACAACGAGGGGCACAAGGGGCGGTTGTAGCGGCGGTCGGCGTCCGTCGGCTGACGGAAAGGGATCGCCGAAATTCAGTGCGTAGGGGCGGGCCTCGTGCCCGCCCTTTTTGTTTACTACCGTAGCGCGGACCTGATCTGAATGTCCGCGGTTCGCGTGGCAAAAGGCCGCAGACCTGAAAAACGGGTCTGCGCTACTTGCTTGCTATGTCGCCGGCGCCTTGAATTCCTTGGCCAGGACGATCGTACCGTTCTTCGATGAATTGAGCCGGATCTGCTTGACGGGACCGTAGGCGGGATCGTTATACCAGTTACGGGCAGCCTCTTCCGATTCAAATCTCAGCACCACATTTACGCCGGGGGCCCGGCCCTCCAGCGCCTCGGCTGAAAAGTCAGCGGCCAGGATCTCAGCCCGGTGCTTCTGAAGAAGCGGCACGACGCCCGGCACGTAGCCCTCATAGCCCTTAGGGTCGGTGATGTCATAGGTGCCGATAACGTATACAGACATGGCGGTACCCTCCTGAATTTGGTGATGTCAAATGATACAGCTTTGAAGCAAAAATAGTAACGAACCCCAGCCCATCGAGCAACCCGGAATACGTGGTCCCGTGATTGATCACGTGACTGGCACAGAACGAAGTTCTGCGGCCAGTTCCATACGCCCCGCGACCTGCAGAGCTACGCTCTGCGCCAGCCACGAGTGGCCCATACTTCGCGTTGCTTGCGATGTATAGATCTACGAAGGCGCGATGGCGAGCACGGTTCAAAGCGGGTCGCGCATTCTTGCGGCCTTGGAGATCTCATCTAGTTTGTGTGCGAAGGCATCCGCCCAATCGCTGAGGCTTAACAAATCGTCGGCCAGGCGTGCCGGCCTCGACTTCTCTGCCGTCTGTGCACATCTGGTGACTTTGATCCGGATCGACTTGAACTCGTCTTGTAATTCCTGGAGACAGCATTCTAGCTCCTGGCTCATGGATAACCCCCATGCCGGAGAAACGGCATCAACACAAAACCAGCTCGCGGATCCAAGCCGACAATAGTCGGCTTGCGACTGCCCTTCGCGCACTCTCCGCGCCGACGTGGGCATCGCATTATTTGAGGCACGAAGCGTGCCAAACACGTGCCTTGTAAGCCGCTAATATTAAGGGAGTTAACAACCAGGCTGGGAACCCAGGGCGTGTAAAAATTTCATGTTGCCGGCTGGCCAACTCTCGCGCTTTGGGCGAGGTTGGTAGGAGCGGGTAGCTGGTAGCAGCCACGGCATGATCTTTATGCCATGGATTCGATTGTTGATATTGGCCAAGAGCCCACGGCACAAAAGGCGTGCCGCGGCTACTATTACGGGCGCAAGAGCGACCGGTACTTCAGTTCCGCGCGCATGGGGCATTCATTGGCGTAAGCTTTGATGCGCTCGACGATGCCGTCGGCGTCGAGGCCGTATTTGGCGTGCAGTAGGTTCGGGGCGCCGTGCGGAATGACGCGGTCGGGCAGGGCGATGCGCAGGAGGCTCGTGGGAATCTTGCGGTCGTGCAGGAGCGCGGCGACGTGAGCGCCGAAGCCGCCCGACTCTGTGCCTTCTTCCGCCGTCACCAGGAATTGTTTCTCCGCGGCGAGGCAGCAGATGAGCTCATCGTCCAGAGGCTTGGCGAAGCGCGCGTTGATCACGGTGGCATTCAGGCCCATGGGGGCGAGCTTCTCCGCGGCGGCGAGCGACGGATAGACCATACTTCCCAGGGCGAGGATCGCGAAATCGGAACCTTCGCGTAAAATTTCCCCCTTGCCGATTTCGAGTTTCTTGAATTCCGGATCGAGCCGAACGCCCACGCTATTTCCACGCGGGTAGCGAAGCGCTGCGGGGCCATCGACGTGGAGCGCCGTGTAGAGCATGTGGCGCAACTCGTTTTCGTCCTTGGGCGCCATGACGACGATGCCGGGAAGCGCCGTGAGATAAGCGAGGTCGTAAAGCCCGTGGTGGGTGGGGCCATCGGCGCCCGCGATGCCGCCACGGTCCATTGCGAAGGTGACGGGGGCGCGCATCAGGCAGGCGTCGTGATAGACCTGATCGTAGGCGCGCTGCAGGAATGTGGAATAGATGGCGGCGACGGGGCGCATGCCTTCGAGCGCCAGGCCGACGGCGAAGGTCACAGCGTGCTGCTCGGCGATTCCGACGTCGAAGAAACGGTCGGGAAATTTGCGCGCGAACTCGTCGAGGCCGGTGCCCTCGCTCATGGCGGCGGTGATGCCCACGATCTTCTTATCCTTCTCTGCCAGCTCGCACATCGTCTTGCCGAAGACGGAGGTGTAACTCGGCGCCCCCGCGGGCGATTTGTGGAAGGCGCCCGTCGAAACGTCAAACTGCGTCACGCCATGAAACTTTGTCGGCAGCGATTCGGCGTGGGGATAACCTTTGCCCTTCTGCGTCACCACGTGGACAACTGTCGGCTTGGGATTGTCCTTGAGGCGCCCGAGGACGTCGGTCAGCTCACCGAGATGGTGGCCGTTGATGGGCCCAACGTAGTCAAAGCCCAGTTCCTCGAAGACCAGGCCGGGGATGAGCAACGTCTTGGCGGATTCCACCACCTCTTTCGAAATTTTGAGCAGGCGCGGCCCCACCTTGGGAAGCGAGAGCATCATCTTCTCCACTTCTTCCTTCAAGTGGTGGTAGGCCTGGCCGTGAATGATGCGGTTGAGGTAGCCGGCGAGCGCGCCGACGTTGGGCGAAATCGACATGGTGTTATCGTTGATGATGACCAAAACTTTCTTTTGCAGCGCGCCCAGGTTGTTAATGGCCTCGAGTTCCATGCCCACGGTGAGCCCGGCATCACCCACCACGGCCACCACGTGATAGTCCTCCCCCTTCAGGTCGCGCGCCACGGCCATGCCCAGAGCGCCGGAAATTGCCGTGCCCGCGTGGGCCACGTTAAACGTGTCGTAGGGACTCTCATCTCGGACGGGGAAACCCGAAAGGCCGCCGTACTGGCGAATCGTCGGCAGGCGGTCCCGCCGCCCGGTGAGAATCTTGTGAACATAGGCCTGGTGGCCGACGTCCCAGACGATCTTGTCGCGCGGCGCGTCGAAAAGGTAATGCAGAGCGATGGTGAGTTCGGTGGCGCCGAGGCTCGAGGCGAGATGCCCGCCGATCTTCGACACCACGTTGATGAGATAGTCGCGAACTTCATCGGCGACGATGGGCAGATCTTCGCGCGGTATCTTCTTCAAATCCGCCGGCGAATCGATGCCCATCAAGTACTTGTAATCCATGGTCATTCTTGCTCCGGTTTAATGAATCGGGCCTGTGCTCCCCCCCAATCGCTCGTGTCAGTGGGCCGGATTATCGTCCGATCCTTTCAGGTACTTCACAAACCACCGTACCATTGAAACGGTCGACCGGATACGGTTGGAGGTTTTCGCGAATCCGTGGCCCTCGTCGGGGAACAGGACGTATTCGACGCGGATGCCGCGCTTCTTCAAGCTGTCCACCACCTGTTCTGCTTCCACCACAGGCACGTTCGTATCATTCGCTCCGTGGAGGACGATGGTCGCCGCTTTGACTCGGTCGATTTTGTACAAGGGCGAGAGTTGGCGCAACATTTCCGCCTGAGTCTTTGGGTTACCATACTCCACCGTGGAGATGGCTGCCATCCAGGGTTCAGTGTGCGCGAAGAAGGTTTCGAAGTTGACGACCCCAAAGAAGTCGGCGCCGGCAGCAAAGAGCTCGGGGTATTCGGTCAGGCCTGCCATGGTCATGTAGCCCCCATAAGAGCCACCCATGATACCAACTCGTTTTGGGTCCGCGATTCCGGCCTTCACCAGATAATCTACACTGGCCTTGATGTCGCTGACGGCATTCACCCTGAGGGGCCCATTGTCGAGGTTCACGAACTTCTTCCCGAAGCCCGAGGAGCCACGCACGTTGGGCGCGAATACGCCTATCCCCTGCGACAGGAGCGCCTGATATTCACTATGCAAGAAGGACGGCAGCTCCTGACCTTCGGGCCCCCCGTGGAAACTCAAGACGATTGGAGCCGGACCTGTTATCCCGCGCGGCCGGTAGAGCCAGCCGCTCAATTCAATCCCGTCGCGAGCCAGAAACTTCACAAGTTCCGGTCGCACCAGCCGGGCAAGGTCCACACCAGCGTGGGGGCTCCGGGTTACCTGGTGAAAACGTCCTTCTTTAAGATTGAGCACCCAGATATCCAAGGGTGCCGCCGCGCCCGCGGCGCCCATCGCCAACAGGTTTCCGTCCTTTGAGAATTTGAGCCCACGCACGCCCTCAGCGGGAAGGTCAGGCGCGCGCGCGAGCTGAAGAGTGGCGAGGTCGAGGAAGGTCAGTTCACTTCGACCTGCAACATTCCAGACGAGGGCTGCCGTAGTCCCCTGCTCGTTGATCTCGAAACTGTGCAACTCGGCGTCATCCCTTGCGGCGAGGATCTCGATCGGGCCCGGCCGATTGTTCTGGCTGAGCTTGATCCGGGCGAAGGCGGCGAGGTCACGGTCTTTGTTCGACAACAGATATACGGTTCGTCCCTCGGGAGACATTGCCCCATGGAAGCTTCCAGGCCCTTCATGGGGTGTTAGGAGGGTTTCGTGACCATTGGCAAGGTCAACAAGAAAAAGATTATCGTCGCCCCGGCTCAGCATTCGGTACAGCAGCGCGTGCCGCCCATCCCGGCTGACGTCGGTGAAACGGCCAAACCCTTGGTTCTGGGTAATGAGTTGTAGCTTGCCGTCAGTCGGATCGACCAGATAGGCGTCCATCGCATCGGCGCTGCGCCGGTTCGAGGCCAGCATCAAAGCCCGCCCGTCGTGGGTCCAGTCGCCCAGCCAATTGTTCTCCTTGCCACCGTCCGTCAGGCGGCGCAAGCCGGTGCCGTCGGGGTGGGTCAGATACACTTGCGAATTCATTCCACCGCCCGGGTCAAGGGAGAAGGCAAGCCAGGATCCGTCGGGAGACCAAGAAACTTTCCAGATCGGGTCACCCAAGGCGGTCACGAGGTTTGGCCAGCCCCCCTCGGTAGGCACCGTCCAGACCTGCGGGACGCCGTTGAGGTCGGAAACGAAGGCAAGGCGTGTGCCGTCCGGAGAAAAGGTTGGCGACCCGCAGGACCCGATCTTGGTCATCAAGGTGACCGCCGTTTCCAGATCGTCGGGACCGGGGGGCGCACCGGCCTCCGCAATGATGGGCTGCGAGATGAGGACGACCAGGGAAAAGAAAAGAATTCTTCGAGGGTTCATGCGTGTCCTCTCCACCTGTCTACTCGCTGTAAAACGATTGTCGGCTCCGACCGGCCCTTACCCCTATTCCCTTTTCAGGTCCGCCCCAAAGAACCCGGTGTCACCGACTGGTATTCCATCAATGAGTCCTCTCGATCAGGAACCGGGCGATTTGCCGGAGTCGGCCCGCGCGCTCCCCATAGGGCGCCAGCGCATCGCACGCCTCCGCGACCAGTCGCGTGGCAATCCGCCTCGATTCCTCCAGGCCGTGGATTGCCGGGTACGTGGCTTTGTGCTGCTGGTCGTCTTTGCCGGCGGATTTGCCCAGCTCGGCGCTGGTTCCGGTGACATCAAGGATATCATCGGCAATCTGAAACGCCAGACCGATTTTTTCGCCATAAGAGCTGACGCGCGCGAGATCGTCGCCGCGAGCCCCGGCCTCCATCGCCCCCGAGCGGACTGCCGCGCGCAGAAACGCTCCCGTCTTGGCGGAGTGAATGTAATCGACCAGCGAAGCGGTGGCGCCCTGGCTCTCGCTTTCCAGGTCCGCCACCTGTCCTCCGACCATGCCGTCCCGCGTCCCGATGGCGCGTGCCAGCTCGTGAACAATTTGCAATCGAAGCTGCGGCGAAGAGGAAGGCGCTGAAATAATTTCGAACGCCAGCGTCAGCAAGGCGTCGCCCGCCAGAATCGCGGTCGCCTCGCCAAAAGCCTTGTGACAAGTAGGCTTCCCGCGCCTCAGGTCGTCGTTGTCGAGTGCGGGCAGGTCGTCGTGAATCAGAGAATAGGTGTGAATGAGTTCCAGCGCCGCACCGAGGCGAAGCAGGCTCTTCTCATCACCTTTAAAGAGCCGCCCGCCCTCGAGGCACAGGATCGGCCTCAAACGCTTTCCGCCCGCGAAGACCGAGTGCCGCATGGCCTGGTGGATGGACGTGGGATACTCTCCCGCGCCGGGAAGAAGGCCTTCCAGTTCCGCGTCGACGAGCAGGAGTTGCTGCACGAGGTAGGCCGTGATCGATGTAAAAACCGCCGGGCTCAAGATTCTTCGGGCTCCTCGGATTTGAAAGGCTCGGCGACGACCTTGCCGCCCGCTTTCTTCATCAGGATTTCGATCCGCCCCTCAGCTTCCTCCAGCTGCTTGTGGCAGACCTCGGAGAGCTTCATGCCCTCCTCGTAAAGGACGAGGGCGCGCTCGAGCGCGAGTTCCGGGTCCTCCATTTCATGCACGATGGAATCAAGACGCTCTAAATTCTTCTCAAAACTTTCGGATTTGCCCGGCTTCGATGGTTGGCTCATGGTTCTAAAGTATGGAGGATGAAGGATGAAGTATGAAAGCGATTTCTGAAAAGGTTGTCGGATTATTCGATGTCCGGAATTCGTCTTTCATCCTTCATCCCTTTTCCTTCAGCACTGCGGCCGCTTCCGCCGCCATGGCGTAGCGGCCGAACGGTGCGGCAATCTGCACGCCTTGGACAAGCGTGCGAAGCGTGAGCAGGATTTCCTGCGCGATCTTTAATCCTTCGGCGCGCGCCAGGTCGCCCGTGTCGGCTTTGCGCATCCGTTCCATGATGGCGGGCGGCACGGTGACGCCCGGCACTTCGTTGTTCATGAATTCCGCATTGCGATAGCTGGTAAGGGGCCAGACGCTGGCGATGACTGGAATATGCCCGGCGCCCGCCTGCTTGACTCTATCGAGGAATGCCGCGAGCTGCTCAATGTCGAACACGGGCTGCGTGACAGCAAAATCCGCCCCCGCTTCCAGCTTGAGCTGGTAGCGGTGCAGTTCCTTCTCCGGTTCGACCGCGCACGGATTCAAGGATACACCCACCAGGAAACCCGTCTGCGTGCCCAGCGGGTTTGCACCCACATCCAGCCCGCGGTTCAGATTGTTCAATATGTTCACCAGGCCGATGGCGTCAACCTCAAAAACGCCGGACTCGAATATCGTCGAATATTGCGCCGAGTCGCGGGTCAGGGCCAGGAGGTTGCGGAGGCCGAGCGCGTAAGCGCCGAGGAAGTCCGATTGCATGGTGAGCACGTTGCGGTCGCGCGAACTGTAATGGAGCAGCACCTCGATCCCCACTTGCTGCTGCAGGATGGCGGCCAGCGTCAATGAGCTCATACGCGCCGTGGTCCCCGTGCCATCGGGGATGTTCACCGCGTCAATTCCTTCCGCATGGAGGTATTGCGCGCCTTCCACCTCCCGCGTCGGGTCGGAACCTTTGGGCGGCACGATTTCGACCAGCACCGGGAACTGCTTTTTCTCAAGCTTTTCGGCCAGGCGCGAGCGCTTCGCGGCGGCGATGGGTTCGAGCGCCCTTACTTCGCGCGCTGCGATCGCCACGCCGCCACGAGCCAGCTGCGGCGAGAGCGACCGCACGGCGACCTTCATGGCGCGAATATGCTCGGGCGTCGTGCCACAGCAGCCGCCGATCAGTCGAACGCCTGCGTCGATGAAGCGCCGCGTGTAACTCGCCATGTATTCCGGTGAGCTGAGATAAATGTTTCGCCCGTCGATGGTGCGCGGCAGTCCCGCGTTCGGTTGCGCGGAAAGCTTGCGGTGTGTGACCGTGGCCATGCGCTCGAGCGCCCCCAGCACCGCCGCCGGCCCCACGCTGCAATTGATTCCGATGACGTCCGCTCCCCAATCGTCGAGTTGCCGCGCGAAATCTTCGGGAAGCGTGCCAGTGGGCGTCGAGCCATCGTCCTGAATGGTCATCTGAACGACCACGGGCAGAGAGCACGCTTCGCGCGCGGCCAAAAGAGCCTGCTGCGCCTCGCCCAGGTCGCTCATCGTCTCAATGACGATCAGGTCCACCCCGCCTTCGACGAGTGCCGCGATCTGTTCGCGGAAGAATTCGCGCGCCTCTTCGCGCGAAGTCGCGCCCAGCGGCTCCAGGCGCAGCCCCAGCGGTCCGACCGATCCCGCGACGTACAGGTCTTCGCCCGCAACTTCCCGCGCCAGGCGCACTCCCGCCAAGTTGAAGTCGCGCACTCGGGCGCTGAGGCCGAACTTCTCAAGCCGCGGCCGCGTTGCACCGAAGGTGTTGGTTTCGAGCATTTCCGCGCCCGCCTTGACGTACGCGAGGTGAATTTCCTTCACCGCCTGCGGGGCGGAGAGGTTCAGCTCGTCGAAACAGCGCGACAGCTCGATGCCCTTCGCGAAAAGCATCGTCCCCATCGCCCCGTCACAGACGACGACACGCTTTCCCAGCTTGTCGAGGAAAGGTTCCCTCATGTCTTCGATTTTCCCAGTGTATCACGTCCGAGGAAATTCCCGCCGAGCGGCACCCAAGGATTATTCAGTTGCGCGTACGCGCCAGTATCCCGGACGCCGCCGCCCATGTGCCACGGCCAGGACTTGAATCGACGCTGCGGTCTCGCGGTAGATGAGAAGATAAGGCATGCGTAGCAGAGGATAGCGCCGGCAGCCGTGCTCATATTGCGGCCAGCGGTGCGGCGCATCGGAAAGGGCATCGATTCCTTTTTCTAACTCGCGGACAAAAACCTCCGCCGCCCGCAAGCTTCGCTCCTGATACCAAGCCAGCGCAGCCTCCGCTTCGGCGAGGGCTTCGGGATGAAATTCTACGGGCTTACCGCTCATGGCGAAGCGTGGCCATCAGGCGGGATCGGACTTCGGACCAGGGAATCACAGGGACAGCTTTGGACTCCAGTTGCGCCACGCGGCGCTGAATCTCGGCTTGCCAGGCTGCTTCGGCGTCCGAATCAACCTCTTCGTCAAGACTTTCGAGCAAGGAATCGGCCAGGGCGGCCCGCGCCTCCGCCGGAAGCATCAGGGCTTGCTTGAGGATTTCGGCTGTGTCACGACTCATGTGGCGATTATACCCTTGGGCTTGGTCCGGTACAAATAGCCAGGGGGTAGATCCCATCCTCAGGTGGGCATTCGATGCACAATTGTGCCCACCTCAAGGTGGGAGCTACATGGCTAGCGCGGCAGGGCGAGCCACCCGGAGCGCACCGCCTGTTGCTGGGGCAAGGGCTTTGGAAGGAATTCTAGGGTGTAAACGCTCGGGACGGGCGGATCGAGCACGACGGAGATGCGCTCGTGGCGGCCGCGGCGGTCGACGGTGAGGGGTACTTCGGCCTTGGGTGGGTAAATGGCGAGACGGTCCCGGAGGGTTGTCGTCTCAAGTGAAAGCCCATCGACGGCCGTAATAATATCGTCGCGGCTGAGACCCGCGGCCTCGGCTGCGCCCCCCGGCCGCACGGCCTTGATGCGCACCCCGCCGGGTGCGCGCTCGGTGAGCACCCCGAGCGAGGGGGAAGCGTCCGGCGCAGTGGCGATG
>JACQNR010000057.1 GCA_016202975.1 Acidobacteriota bacterium | reverse complement strand
GGCCCAGCGATCCTCCGGGGCAATCCTCGCCGCGTGGCTGTACATCGCTCCGAAGCCGTTGGTGATCACGCTGTAAAAATGTCCGGGAGGCGCCTGCCGCAAGCGATCGATGTGGTACGACGGCGGCGGCGGAAACCCCCGCTGCACAATCATGCCCCTGCCATCGCCGGCATATCCGTGGCAGGGTGTGCAGAAAATGTTGAAGCGATTGCGCCCGCGTTCGAGCACGGCTCTCGTCACCGGGAAGGGGAAAGTTTCGGCTTCCTTGCCCCCCACCTTACCCCTGTAGAGATGCTCGTCGACGCGCAGTTGGCCTCGCGCCACAGTCCCCGGAACCTCCGGGCGCGCCGAGCGGCCGTCATCAAAGAAGGCGCTGGGGTCGAGCGGGTTGTAGCGCGGCTGCACATGCATGTCCGACCGGCAAGAGGCGAGCGCCAGCGCCGCCAGAGCGGTACCCATCAGCACCAGCTTTGATCCGCTCGATTTGGAGCGACTACGACTCAACTTCATACACCTCTCGCGCCTTCAAATCCTTCAGGAACTGCTTCGTTTTTTCCAGATCGAACTGCGGGTCTCGCGCCTTGATGCAGAGGAAAAACCGGTTGCGGCTCGCCAGCTCAAACTCCGGAACGTTGAAGACCGGGTGATAAGGCGTCGGGAGTCCGTTCATGGCGAGCATGCCGAAAACCGTGGTCAGCGCCGCGGCGAGGATGGTCATCTCAAACGTCACGGGCACGAACGCCGGCCAGCTATTGAAAGGCTTGCCGCCGATGTTGAGCGGATAGTCCATGACGCTGGGATAATACTGAAGCAGGAATCCTCCGATGCAGCCGCAGATCCCGCCAATTAACACGGCGAGTGGCAGACGCGTCTTTTCGAACCCCACCGCCTCCGCGAGTCCCTCGATGGGCATAGGGGTGAAAGCGTCCAGGCGGCGATACCCGCCGGCGCGCGCGCCGTGTGCCGCCTCGAGCAGCGCTTCGGGGCTTTCGAACTCCGCGATCAATCCGTAGAGCGGATGCTTCTTCATGATTCTAGTGGTGCGTTACCGAAGAAAGTGAAAAATGAATCGCGTCAGGGCGCGCCTTCAGGCGCACCGCGTTGCTTGCGTGCAAGGGTACGGCTTTAGCCGCTGCGGGAATTGCCCTCAGGGCCTGAAGGCCCTCTTTTCTCAAGACTTGATCACGGTCGGCACGGCTAAAGCGGTGCCCTGACGAATGCGGCTTATTCAACGGACTTCCGGGACACAACACTTGGTTCAGGACCATGATCCCGGTTTCCCCCCCGGTTTTGCAGGCACCAGGCCGCGCATTTCAAAAATCGAAATCATGGGCAGGAATCGGATAAAGAGGTAAAACATCGTCAGGAACAGACCAATCGTGCCCACGTAGGTCATGATGTCCCAGCGCGTGGGGTAGTACATTCCCCAACTGGAGGGCAGAAAGTCCCGGTGCAGACTGGTGACCACAATGACAAACCGTTCGAGCCACATCCCGATATTGACGATGATGGAAACGGCGAAAAGAGCGGGGACGCTCGTCCGCACGCGGCGCAGCCAGAGCGACTGCGGGATGATGACATTGCAGAGAATCAGTGCGGCGCCCATCAGAGCGTAAGGTCCGGTATAACGATTGAGGATCATGAAGCGGTCGTAGGAATTGCCTGAGTAGAAAGCCATGAACGCTTCCAGCATGTAGCCGTAGGCGACGATCAGGCCGGTGGCGAGCATCACCTTGGCCATGTTTTCGAGGTGGCGCATGGTGATGAAGTCTTGGAGGTTGTAGAACGTCCGGATGGGAATCGCCAGCGTCATCACCATTGCAAATCCAGAATAGATCGCCCCGGCGACGAAGTAGGGCGGGAAGATCGTGGTGTGCCACCCGGGGATGATGCCCACAGCGAAGTCAAAGCTCACCACGGTGTGGACGGAGACCACCAGTGGCGTCGCGAGCCCCGCGAGCAGCAACGATGCCATCTCGTACCGGTACCAGTGCACGGCGGAGCCACGCCAGCCCATGGCGAAAATTCCGTACAGCCGCTTGATGATCTTGTGGCGCGCCCGGTCGCGCAGGGTGGCAAGATCCGGGATCATTCCCACGAACCAGAAGAGCAAGGACACGGTCGCGTAAGTGGACACCGCGAAGACGTCCCAGACCAGCGGGCTGCGGAACTGTGGCCACAATCCCATCGTGTCCGGGTAGGGGAGCAGCCAGTACGGAAGCCACGGACGGCCAAGATGGATCAGCGGGAAGATCCCGGCACACGACACTGCGAAGATGGTCATTGCCTCCGCGAAACGGTTGATGGAGGTCCGCCAACGCTGGCGGAGCAGGAGGAGAATGGCTGAAATCAATGTCCCCGCGTGCCCGATCCCGATCCACCACACGAAGTTGATGATGGCAAATCCCCAACCCACGGGGATGTTGATTCCCCATATTCCGGTGCCTTCGAGGAGCAGGTAGGTGATCGCGCCCATCATCATCATGAGCAGGGTGAACGAAATCATAAACCCGAAGATCCAGCCCTTGGACGTGGGCTGGGTCAGAACAATGGCGCTGATCTTGTCGGTGACCGAGGCGTAACTGTGCCCAGGGCCAATCACCGCGTGCTCAACTTCAACGGGCGCGGATTGTGAGGATCGCTCTTCCACCTGCTATCCCTCAATTCCCGGATTGGGATTGCGCAGGCGCGCAAGATAGCTTGTACGAGGGCGCGTATTGAGTTCGGTCAACAAGCTGTATGCCCGATTGCGCTTTTTCAGCTTCGAAACCGCGCTATTGGGATCATTGATATTCCCGAAAACGATGGCACCAGTGGGACAGGCTTGCTGACACGCCGTCCGGATCTCGCCGTCTCGGACCTCGCGATCTTCCTTTTCGGCTGTAATCTTGGCGGCGTTGATGCGCTGGACGCAGTAGGTGCACTTTTCCATCACGCCGCGGCTGCGTACTGTGACGTTGGGATTGCGCAGACCGAAGAGGCTGGGGGTGGTCCAGTCGGAATAGAGCCGGAAGTTGAAGCGCCGCACCTTGTAGGGACAGTTGTTCGAGCAGTAGCGCGTCCCCACGCAGCGATTGTAAATCATCTCGTTCAAACCCTCGGGACTGTGCACGGTTGCGCCCACGGGGCAGACGCCCTCGCACGGGGCATTCTCGCATTGCATGCACATCACCGC
>JACQNR010000012.1 GCA_016202975.1 Acidobacteriota bacterium | reverse complement strand
CATCCAGCCGCAGGTTACTTTCGCGCAGACCCCGCACCTCTTTCGCAACCTGGGCGGAGGACGCTTCGAGGATGTGGGCAAAAAACTCGGCTTCACGAGCAAGCTGGTGGCGCGCGGCGCGGCCCGCGGCGACATCGACAACGACGGTCGGCTCGATATCCTCCTCGTCACCAACGGCGGGCCTGCGTATCTCTATCGCAACGCCACGGGAACGACCTTGAACGCCATCCGCATTCAGACTGTGGGTACGCGCTCGAATCGCAACGGCATCGGCGCGACGATCAAAATGCAGTCCGCCAACGGTTCGGGCTGGCAGATGGTCCGCTCCGGCTCGAGTTACTGCTCACAGAGCGAATTGACCCTCACGTTTGGTCTGGGGAGAGCCTTGCAGGCCGACACCGTTGAAATCACCTGGCCCAGTGGGCAGAAAGATACGCTCCGAAACCTCAAGGCCAATAACACCTACACCCTCGAGGAAGGAGGGGAAATTCTCGCCACGAAACCATTCAACCGGTAGGGCCGAAGCTCTCCCTTAGGCGGCGGGCGTGAGGAAGTAATTCTTGCAGGCCTGGAGGACAGAATCCTTGGTGACGTGCGCGTCGCGGCCCTCGTATTGCGCACCCCAGCGAATTTGGTTGATCACGTCGCGCGGGTAGCAGGCGCGGAGCGGCTGGTTGAATTCACCAGTGAGCACTTCGATCAGATAATCGACCACGGCGGGATCGTAGGCAAGGCCGTACTGAGCGCACAAACGCTTGAAGATTTCCTGGAACGAATTCGGATCCATGGGCTCGACCCGGATTTTGTTCTGGATGCGGCGCAGGAAGGCGTCGTCGGCCAGGTCGGTCGGATTGAGATTGGTCGCAAAGACCACAAAGAGGTCAAAGGGGACTTCCAGTTTTCGGCCCCCCGCGAGCGTCAGGAAGTCGATGTGGCGGTCGAGCGGAAGAATCCAGCGGTTCAGCAGCTCTTCGGGACGGATGCGCTGGCGTCCAAAGTCGTCCACGATCAGCACGCCGTTGTTGGCTTTCATCTGCGCCGGGGCCGAATAGAATTTGGCGACGGGATTGAACTGCAGGTCGAGCATTTCGAAGGTCAGCTCGCCGCCCACCAGTACGCGCGGGCGCTTGCAGTTGACCCAGCGCTCGTCGTGGGGCGTATGCAGCGGATCCTCGATGGGCTCGTGCACGATGGGGTCAAAGATGGCAATGATCTGGCCATCCACTTCGACGGCGTGAGGAATCCAGACGCGGTCGTGATAGATGCGGGGCATCAGCTCGGCGATGGCGGTCTTGCCCGTGCCCGTACCGCCGTAAAGAAAGATGGACGTCCCGGAAACCACCGCCGTACCGATCTGGTTCAGGATTCGCTCGCTCAGAACCAGGCTCTCGAAGGCCTGCGCCATCTCGTCCGGCCGCACAGCGAAATCGCGCACGCTTTGGCTGCGCACCCTCGCCGCGTAGTCGCGGAACGCGACCGGCGCCGCACCCGTGTACTGGTTCTGCATCAGCAAAGCTAGGGCGCGATCCTTGCCCAGCATGGTCGTCGTGGCGCGGAAGTCTCCGCCCACCATTCCCTTCACTTCCACGAACTGCTCCTTGCGGAGGTATTCAAAAATCTCGCGTATGACTGCCGGATTGAGGTGCATGTAGGCCGCGAGTTCACGCAGCATCAGTTCCCCCTGCAGGTAAAAAGACTTGAGCGCGAGGTCTTCGAGAAGGCTTCTCTTGACCCCCGTTTCATCTGTAGTTTGTGGTTGCGGAATGGCTGCGAGTTCCATCATATTTTCCTCACTCTCTCCGAAGCATTCCGGCTTCTTCGAGCTTTTCGCCCGGCGGATGACCTCCGCGACAATACCCGGAGGGCTCACGGCGCTCGTTTTCTCCCCCATTGTACAGGAGAAGCGGGCCGATACCGATTAGCTATTTGATTAACTTGCGACGAGGCAAGCCGCAAGCTGGGTTACGGGCAGGGAGGGCAGGCCGACGCTGTCCAAACCTTCCCTTCCCGTTTCGCTCATAGGCCGATTGCTGTAGAATGACGCCGCAGCTAGTTTGGGGAATTGAGGAGTAAAGACATGCCGGACTACAATAATTTCATCAATGGCAAGTTTGTCCCGTCCAGCGGAAAAGACCGCATCGAGGTCATGAATCCATCGACCGGGAAACCAATCTGCACCGTTCCTGAAAGCACTCCTACCGACGTCGAGACGGCCGTCGCCGCCGCAGAAGCCACGCAGCGCGCCTGGGCTCGCCGCCCGGCCATCGAGCGCGCCAAGGTTCTGCGCGCCGTCGCCGAAAAGATCCGTGTCAACAGCGAACCGCTTGCCCGCATTATTACCGAGGAGCAAGGTAAGCCGCTCGGTCTCGCGCGCGGGGAAGTGAGCTTCACGGCCGAATATTTCGATTACATGGCCGAGTGGGCGCGCCGCATCGAGGGCGAAATCCTGGAGAGCGACCGTCCGGGCGAAACCATCTTCCTCTTCCGGCAGGCGATTGGCGTGATCGGCGGAATCCTGCCGTGGAATTTCCCTTTCTTCCTCATTGCACGGAAGACCGCACCCGCCCTCGTCACCGGCAATACCATCGTCATCAAGCCGAGCGAGGAGACGCCACACAACGCTGTGAAATTCTGCGAACTCGCGGCGGAAGCGGGCGTCCCCCCCGGGCTGATCAATGTCGTGCACGGGCGCGGACCGGGAGCGGGCAAGGCGCTGGCGGGTTCGCCGCGCATTGGCATGGTGAGCTTCACCGGAAGCGTCGAGACGGGATCAGCGATCATGAGCGCAGCCGCGCCCAATATCACCAAGGTGAATCTGGAGCTGGGGGGCAAAGCCCCGGCGCTGGTCATGGCCGACGCCGACGTCAATCTCGCGGTTAAGGCCGTCAAGGCTTCGCGCGTCCTCAACAGCGGCCAGGTGTGCAACTGCGCCGAGCGCGTGTATGTGCAGAAGCCCATCGCCGAAGAGTTTGTGACCAAACTCACCGCGGCGATGAAGGAGACACACTTCGGCAACCCGCTCGAGGACGAATCGGTCGAGTACGGCCCGCTCATCAACGAGAAAGGATTCAAGAAGGTGGAGAGTCTGGTGGGTAGCGCCGTCAAGGCAGGCGCCACAGTCCTGACCGGCGGAAAGCGCGCGTCCCAGGAGGGCGGCTACTACTACGAACCGACCGTCGTCACCGGCTGCCGCCAGGATATGGAAATCATCCGGCGCGAAGTCTTCGGGCCGGTGGCGCCCATTGTGACCTTCGAGGATCTTGACGAGGCCATCGCTTTCGCCAACGATTCCGATTACGGTTTGACTTCATCCGTTTACACCCGCGACTTGAATGTCGCGTTGCGGGCCTGCCAGGAAATTCGTTTCGGCGAGACGTACATCAACCGCGAGAATTTCGAAGCCTTTCAGGGATTCCACGCCGGCTGGCGGAAGAGCGGCATCGGCGGCGCCGACGGCAAGCACGGCCTCTATGAGCACACGCAGACGCACATGGTGTACATCCAGCGGTATTGAGGCAATCGCCATCTCGTGAGTGGACTGACCCGCGATGAATTGGACACCTCGATGGCTCTCAGCGGAATTGGATCTTCCCCCAAAAAGGCCGCGGGGGCGCGCTGGGTACGCGCCCCCGGGTGGCTTGAACTGACTCAGGTAGGACCGCAAGAAGCTCTTTGGATTGCATCGGTGGCCGACCTCTCAGGGCCGCCGTGGGCGCTGTTTACGCCCGTGGGTTATCAAACCTCCGCCCAAATGCGCGCAGTGCCGGGGACTGTACCGAGCCCCCCGTTCGCGAAGCATTCCAGTCGCTAGTCGCTTGGTATCCGCGATGCCGAGAGGCATACCACGGAAGCTCCGCCGTCTCAGTTTCAGCTTCCGAGACCCGGCGCTCGGCCGACTTGCGCTTCCAGAAGGTGTCCAGGATGTTCCTCATCCCCAGACCGAGGACAAGGAGCGCTCCCACCGTGAGACCTTTTTCAAGCCCCGCCGTCCCCGAGCCCAACCATATCAGCCATGCCGCGCCAACTAGGATCTGCATCCACATGCTTAGTCTCTCCTCACCTCGAACTTACAAGGTTGATTCTCCTATACGCTCGCAAACCTGTGAATAGCACGCAGGTACCAGTACCAGGGTAACTAGGGAATACCCACCCCGCCCATGCCCGACATCATCTCAACCAATTGATTAAAAAGACGTTGTTCGAGGGGTTAAGCCAAAACTGACGGCAGGTTATCTAATCGTCGCCGCAAAAGAATGCTGCCTTCGCCCTCTGGCTGCGCCCCTTGGACAGCTGCTTACAGGCTTCTACGGGTGGGATATAGATGGGAGTTATACTTAATCAAGGTACGAGGAAGCGATGAGAACAGGGCGAAAAAAACGCGATGCCTGGTGCAGCCCTGAGACCACCTTGCCGGTAGCGGCCATGCTCGCGAGTCTCATCTCCTTCTCATGCGGGGGGACAACCTCTAGCCCAGCAGCCGGGAACCCTCCTCCTGTCGTAATCCAATATGGCCTCGTGGAGTTAATCTCCGGCCTGACGAATCCCGTGGATCTGCAATTGCCGCCCGACGCCACTGACCGAATCTTCGTCGTCGAGCAAGCGGGCATTGTGCGCGTTATTCAGAGCGGGGTACTTCTGGCGACGCCGTTCATTGACATCGGGACACGTGTTACGGCAGGCGGCGAGAGGGGCTTGCTGGGTCTTGCATTCCATCCGGACTACTCTAACAATCGCCGTATTTTTCTCAGCTACACGAGAACGGTCAGCGGCCAGTTGCAGTCGGTCGTCGCGGAATATGTGACTTCCACAAACGATCCGAATTCCGCCGACACGGCCGAACGGATTGTGCTCACGATCGATCAGCCGTTTGACAATCACAACGGCGGCCAAATTCAATTTGGACCCGATGGCTATCTCTACATGGGCCTGGGCGATGGCGGGTCGGGGGGCGATCCGCAGGGCAACGGTCAAAACATGAATACGCTGCTGGGCAAGATTCTTCGCATCGATGTCAATTCGGTTCAGCCTTACGCCGTGCCTGCTGATAATCCCTTTGTCGGGCAAAACGGCATTCGGCCGGAGATTTGGGCCGCCGGGTTCAGGAATCCCTGGCGATTCTCATTCGATCGCACGACAGGCCGCCTTTTCGCTGCCGATGTCGGACAGGACAGCTTCGAGGAAGTCGACTTGATTTCAAAGGCCGGGAATTATGGTTGGAACATCATGGAGGGGTCGCACTGTTTCCAGCCTCGGAACGGCTGCTCGTCCAACGGCCTGGAACTTCCCATCGCCGAGTACGACCACAATGAGGGATCTGCGGTCACGGGAGGATTCATATATCGTGGCACCCTGATGAGTGAACTTCGCGGGCGCTATATCTTCGGCGATTTCGGTTCCGGCCGAATCTGGTCGCTCACCGAAACCACACCGGGCGTTTGGACGCGCAGCCTTGTCCTCGACACCGAAATCAACATCAGTTGCTTTGGGTTAGAACGGACAGACGAGCTTCTAGTATCGGACTACGGCGGACGCCTCTTCCGCCTGCAAAAATCATTCTAGCAACGCCAGCCACGGCAGCGGGCGCCCTGCACCGTCAATACGCTTACGGTAAAGAACTAATAACCTTCCGGTAATCGGCCTCTGGGAACGCCTTCAGAGTTTCCGACCGGATGTTTCCAGACGATGCGAGCGCAAGAAGGGCCTTGGCTGCGGCTTCGTCGTCCGGGAATTCGGAAATCGTAACGAAATCGTACCGGCCAATGGTCATGTAAAATGCTGTCAGCTTTCCGCCCGCAGCCTTGAAAACCTTCTTGGCAAGCTCGAGGCGTGCAGGACTATCTTTTACGTTTTCGATTCCCTTCTGCGTCCAGTGGCAAAGCGTGATGTATGCGGGCATGTTGACACCTCGTTTCCCGGAATCAAACTATGTGGAATAAGGGAATTATATTGTGCGAAATGACGCTGTCAAGTCCCGCAATCAGGTAATAAACCCTTTGTTTGGAATCTGGGATTAGGCGGAGGAATTGCTCTGGACCGGCTGCTTGATGAAGCCTAGGATGGAATTGTGCGCAATGCGACAGAGATCATAGGGAAACCAACATTAGAGCACTTATTCGGGAGATTCACATCATGAGGACGTCTAAACCACCCAAACTCGAAGCGGCGCACGATATTCTGCGCGGCCGCCAACACCCGTTGGACGTTTTCTTTGCGCCAGGGCGCGTGGCCGTCATCGGAGCAACGGAAAACCCCGGCAGCGTGGGGCGCAACCTCTTCTGGAACCTGATCAGCAACCCCTTTGGCGGGGCGGTATTTCCAGTGAATCCCAAACGCTCACACGTCTTGGGAGTCAAGGCTTATCCCAATGTCCGAGCCATCCCGGAACAGATTGACCTGGCGGTGGTCGTGGCGCCGGCGCCGGCGGTCCCTCAAGTGATTCGAGATTGCGCAGACGCCAAGGTCAAGGCCGCCATTGTTATTTCGGCGGGCTTTCGGGAGATCGGGCCGGAAGGTGCCAAGCTGGAGCAGGAAACCTTGGCCGAGGCACGACGGGGCAGAATGCGCATCATCGGCCCCAACTGCCTGGGTGTGATGTCGCCCACCACAGGCCTCAACGCCACCTTTGCCGCCGCCATGGCCAAGCCCGGGAACATCGGGTTCATCAGCCAGAGTGGCGCCCTTTGCACCGCCGTGCTCGACTGGAGTTTGAGGGACATGGTGGGGTTCAGTGCCTTCATTTCCATCGGTGCGATGGCCGACGTGGGTTGGGGCGACCTGATCAATTATCTCGGAGATGACCCGCATACCCACAGCATCATCATTTACATGGAATCGATCGGGGATGCGCGTGGATTTCTCTCCGCGGCACGCGACGTCGCCCTTTCCAAGCCCATCATTGTGATAAAAGCCGGGCGCAGTGAGGCTGCGGCCAAGGCTGCGGCCTCACATACGGGAACACTGGCGGGAAGCGACGAAGTGCTGAACGCCGCCTTCCGTCGTTGCGGTGTCTTACGGGTGGACACCATCGGCCAGCTCTTCTACGTGGCAGAAGTGCTCGACAAGCAGCCACGGCCGAAGGGTCCCCGCCTTGCGATTCTCACCAACGCCGGCGGCCCCGCTGTACTGGCTACAGATTCACTCGTTGGTGTGGGAGGAGAGCTCGCAGAGCTTGACACTGCTACCATGGAGGAGCTTGACAAGCTTCTTCCGCACGCCTGGAGCCACAACAATCCGGTCGACATCCTCGGAGACGCTCCCGCCGAACGCTACGCGAAAGCGGTCGAAATCGTCGCCAAAGACCCGAACACGGACGGAATTCTCGCCATCCTCACACCCCAAGCCATGACCGACCCCACGCAGACCGCCGAGCAGCTCAAGCCGTACGCCCACCTCGACGGCAAGCCGATCATTGCCAGCTGGATGGGCGGGGCTGGCATCTCGGCCGGGGAACAGATCCTGAACCGCGCGGGCATTCCGACGTTTGATTACCCCGACACCGGCGCGCGCATTTTCCAATACATGTGGCAGTACAGCTACAACCTGCGCGGGCTCTACGAGACGCCCTCCATGCCTGCCGAATTCGAGGAGATCGTCTCCGGCCGCAAGGAGGCGGCGTCCATCATCGAGGCCGCGAGGAAAGCTGGCCGCACCATCCTGACCGAGACCGAGTCGAAACACGTCCTTGCCGCTTACGGCATCCCGACGGTCGAAACGCATATCGCCAAGACCGCGGATGAGGCTGCTACACTTGCTAAGAAGATAGGTTACCCCGTGGTTGTTAAGCTCTACTCGGAAACCGTCACACATAAGACCGACGTGGGCGGCGTAAAACTCAATCTGACCGACGCCGATGCCGTCCGCAAGGCGTTTCGCGCTATTGAAACGGCCGTCAGTGAAAAGGCCGGGGCGCAGCATTTTCAGGGGGTGACCGTACAGGCGATGATCAAGCTTGACGGCTACGAGATCATCATCGGTTCGAGCCTCGACGCGCAGTTTGGGCCGGTCTTGCTGTTCGGGACGGGCGGACAGCTTGTGGAAGTCTTCAAGGACCGCTCCCTGGCCTTGCCGCCGCTCAACACTACGCTGGCGCGGCGCATGATGGAACAAACCAAAATCTACACGGCCCTCAAGGGGGTGCGCGGGCGCAAGGCCGTGGACCTGGCGGCGCTCGAGCAGATTCTGGTGCGCTTCAGCCAGTTGGTGGTGGAGCAGCACT
>JACQNR010000062.1 GCA_016202975.1 Acidobacteriota bacterium | reverse complement strand
GTCGATTACCTCTCGTGCAGAGCTGCCTCGATCGCGATGGACGATCAAGACCGCGCGTCTCGAGCCCGCAAAAGCTGGAGCTCCAGCCCAGCCTGCCCCCGGCGGCCGGAAAATCGAGTCCTGCAACCAGTTCTACAGCATCATGGAGACTCCATTCCGTCGCTAAGTGGTGAGGGAATTGCGCCATGCGGCACGAAAACGCGGGCTGAAGATTGATCTCTACGTCTCTCACCCCGACTGGTACGACGCAGACTTTCGCCCTAATGCGATGCGTCCCCTGCAGGTCCCGTCCTCAAAGACCCTGACATTGGATTTTGAAGATGCCAAGGACGCGCTCTTCGAGCCATTCCAGCATCCTTAGGATGAGGCCCTGATTATACTCAATTCGTGTGTCCAGTTTTAGGGAGGTGCACTACCTCCTTCTCCTATGATCTCGGATCCCCCACTACAAAGGGGCCGAATGGATCGTATGGAATCTTGTCTATGCGGTTTCCAAGGGTGGAAATTTTATGGTGGGAATCGGGCCTGATGGAGCGGTCAAATTTCATCCCGCCGGCGCGGCTCAACTCAAGGGGGGCGGCTTGGCTGAAAATCAACGGCCGGGGCAACTACGAAACCCGGCCCCCGGAAGATCAGCCTGTACAAAAGAGAGAAGAGATCCGGTACACGCAGTCGAAAGACCACCAAGTCGTCTATGCGTTCAACCTCAGGTAGCCCGGACGCGAGCTTAATCTGCGGACGGTCAGGCCCAGGGAGAATTCCAGAATATCGATGCTCGGTCAGGATCAGACTCTGAACTGACGGATAGCCCCGGATCGAGGGTTATTGATCGAACTCCTTGGCCAGACTTTTGACCATGCCAGTGAGCCATCCCGATTGCCCACTTGTTTCAGGATTGAGAATCTTGCCCCTGAAGGGCCCATGTGAGGTCGATGGCCATTCCGGCGATGAGTTGCCCTACTGACGAAGAATGTCGGCCCGAAGTCCCGGAGACGGGCGCGCTTTTCGGTTTATGTGGTGAGGCGCGTTTCGAAAGGTTGTGACGAGCGTTGAACTTCACTCCAGCTTCGCATATAGTACCCTGCTTTTTGGATAGACTTGGATTCTGGCGAGGTAGGACGAAAGGGCGGTGGGAGAAAGGGAAGGTAAATGCTTTACTTTTGGTATGCGGAAATATTGAATGAAAGCGATTGCGATCGAGCAGACTGAAAAAAAGCTGAATTCCTTTGAGCGCTATTTGAGCATGTGGGTCGGTGCTTGCATGCTCACGGGCATTCTGCTCGGCAAGCTGATACCCGGCTTGACGGATACTCTCCGACGTTTTGAATTTGGCAGAGGGAGCCAGATCAACGTTCCCATCGCGATCCTCATTTGGCTGATGATTACCCCCATGATGATGAGGGTCGATTTCACCTCCATCCGCAACGTGGGGAAAAGGCCCCGAGGACTGCTCATTACTCTGTTTGTGAACTGGCTGGTAAAGCCCTTCTCGATGGCTCTGGTTGCCTGGATATTCTTCCGGCACATGTTCGCGGCCTGGATTGGGACTCCCGACGCCGACCAATACATCGCGGGGTGCATCATTCTCGCCGCCGCGCCCTGCACGGCAATGGTGTTCGTTTGGAGTTATCTCACAGATGGCGATCCGGCGTACACGCTGGTCCAAGTCTCGGTCAACGATCTGATCATGCTTTTCCTGTTTGCGCCAATCGTCCGATTCCTGGTGAGCGGAGCTTCCTCGCTTTCGGTCCCCTTCATTGTCCTACTCTATTCAGTCATCACTTTTATCGTGATTCCGCTGAGTGCCGGAACGCTGTTGCGCAGATGGCTTATCCGGAATCGCGGGAAGGAGTGGTTCGAACAAACGCTGCTTCCAAAATCTGCTCCGGTGACCATTCTTGCTTTGCTGGCCACGCTCGTATTGATTTTCTCCTTTCAGGCCGACAACATTACGGGCAAGTTCTTGCATGTACTTCTCATCGCAGTGCCAATTCTGGTCCAGGTGTACTTCAACTCCTCCCTCACGTACGGGCTGATGCGAATATTTCATGTAGAATATGTCGTCGCCGCTCCGGGTGCGCTGATCGGCGCCAGCAATTTCTTTGAGCTGGCGGTTGCCACGGCGATCGCGCTCTTTGGGCCGGACTCCGGCGCCGCCCTGGCAACGGTGGTAGGGGTTCTCATTGAGGTACCGGTGATGCTCTCGGTCTGTGGCATCTGCAATCGCACGCGACACTGGTTCCCGGCACGCGCGGCACCCTGAATCATTGAGCTTGATGTATGAAAATACTCCTTCCGCTTCCCGCGAGGTCTGTTCGCCATGTTTATACCTACCGCCTATACCGTAGCCCTTTTCATGTTGTTCCTGAGCATGATTGCATGGGGAAGTTGGGTCAATGTTCACAAGTTGTGTAAGAACTGGCGGTTTGAACTCCTCTACTGGGATTATGTCTGGGGTATATTGCTCTGTTCCTTAATTGTGGGGGTGACGTTCGGCCGCACGGACCCCGGAGACCCAAACAGTTTCTTCAATGATCTCAGTGCCGCGAGCGGCACCCACCATGGTTGGGCGCTTGTGGCAGGGGCTATCTTCAATCTGGCAAACATTCTCATCGTGGCGGCGATCAGCGTGGCGGGGATGGCCGTGGCGTTTCCTGTGGGCATCGGTTTGGCTCTGGTAATCGGATGCATCCTCAACTACGTACTCAAGCCGGCGGGGAATCCCTGGTTCTTGTTTGGAGGCCTCGTCATGATTTGCTTGGCCATCATCCTTGATGCAGTGGCATATCGGAAGCGCTCTAGTGGAGTTGCCGTCTCCACAAAGGGCCTCGTACTCAGCGTGGTGGGGGGGATCCTCATGGGGCTCTTTTACCCGTTAGTCGTCAAAGCCACAACAGGTGAAGGGCATCTGGGACCTTACGGGGTGGCCTTCATGTTCGCCTTGGGAGTCACAACGAGCAACTTCCCCCTCAACTATCTCTATATGCGCTTCGCGCCGAGCGGGCCGCCCATTGAAATAACGGAATATTTCGCCGGTTCTCTGAACTCGCACTTCTGGGGCTTAGTCGGAGGCTTGGCCTGGATGGTGGGAACGATCAGCAATTACGTTGCCTCCTACGCACAGATGGTAGGGCCGGCGGCCTCCTACACCATTGGCCAAGGCTCAACAATGGTGGGAACGATTTGGGGTGTGTTCGTGTGGAAGGAATTCCGCGGCGCGGGACGGAATGTCCAGCTTCTCCTCGCGCTGATGTTCGCCTTCTTCATCGCCGGCCTGGTATGCGTGGCGTTGGCTCCGGTTGTTTAGCAGCGAACAACCAAAACTCCGCCACTGTTCTGACAGGAGTCCTAGCTGCCACAACAACCCACGTAAGCCGCCGCACCTATCACGCCGCCGATGAGCGGCCGGCAACCGGAACCCACGAATACCGCTAGTCCGAGTTGCCCTTGCGCGAAATGGGCAGAAGGGCATGGGCAATGCACGGTCCTAGGTCGTGAGCAGGATTGATCGCGTAGCCGATCGGCGCTCCCAGGGAAAGCCCAATGCCTCACACTAGAAATCCGATGAGCAATTGCGTGAGCCCCGTTTGCCCCGGTGCGGCATTCGCCAAAATCGTCAACACCCCAAAAACCAACACAGAGGTCCCGATGATTTCGGTGATGAGGTTGTGGGGATTTTGGCGGATGGCCGGTCCGGTCGAGAACACCGCGAGCCTCGAGGCCTCACTCTCGGTTTCCTGCCAATGCGGGAGGTAAGTTAGCCATGCCAGGATCGTACCCAGAAGGCCGCCTATCTTTTGGGCCGCGATGTAGAGGAGCACCTTGCTCCAGGCGAATTTCCCGATCACCGCGAGACCCACGGTTACCTCACCGTTAATGCGCCCCCGCTGATACGCCCTATTGCGTACAATGCAATAAGCATGCCCACTGCCCAGCCGGTGGTGATCACATTCCAGCCGGAATTCTGCGCCTTCGACTTGTTCAACATAACAGCCCCACCGCTCCGTCTCCAAAGATGACCAGCAGTGCCGTCCCGACTGGCTCAGCTATAAAGAAACCGATGTGCCTCCATCAGAGTCCGCCCGCGGACCCACGCACTGATTTGCAGGCCACGAGTCAGAACCAAGTTTTATCAGGGAAGTGCCCCCGGCCAGAGTTGCGCCCAGCGGATGATACCCGAATTTTTGTCGTTTGGAGCCGAATATTCCAGTCGATTCTAGACGACCGCTCCGGTTGCCGCAACTTGCCCGGCAGGCTCCTGCCTTGGAGAGCCCAATCTCTCTGGCGTAAATTGGTGCCCTTGTGAGTGGGGGAATTGTATCATGTTGGGGCAAAGTCCCTAATCGGATCACGCCTGGAGGACCACAATCATCATGAAGGTGTTTCTATGAAAGCCGCATTCTTAACCGGCCTGCGCACGCTCGAGGTTCGTGAAACCCTGGAGCCCCAACTGCGGGGCCCGCGCGACGTTCTTCTGCGTGTGGGGGCTGTGGGAGTTTGCGGGTCCGACATCCACTATTACAAAACGGGGCGGATCGGCCCCGCGACGGTCGAATTCCCTCACATCGTGGGGCACGAGTGCGCGGGAACAGTAATCGCGACTGGCCCGGAATCGCGGCGGTTCACACCCGGCCAGCGCGTCGCCATCGATCCGCTTGTCACCTGCGGAGAATGCGACCAGTGCCGGCAGCATCGATCCCACACGTGCAGAAATCAGCGCTTCCTTGGCGTGCCGGGCCAGTTGGGTGGTTCGCTCGTGGAATACCTGGTGATGCCCGAGGAATCGTGCTACGCGATTCCCGACTCCATGACGTTAGAGCAAGCGGTCGTCATCGAACCCCTCTCGATCGGCCTCTACGCCCAGCGCATGTCTCAGCTTGAGCCCGGCGCAAGGCTCGCCATCCTCGGCGCAGGACCTATGGGACTATGCACGCTGCTCGCTTGCCGCGCCGCCGCCGATTGCACAGCCTACGTCACTGACCTCCTGCAGGAGCGCTTGCAGCTTGCAACGCAGCTGGGTGCAAACTGGACCGGAAGTCCGCGTGCGGCGGATGTGGTCAAAGCCACTCGTGCCGCGGAGCCGCTGGGGGTCGACTTTGTGTTTGAGTGCGCTGGCGAGCAGGAGACCGTCGAGCAGGGTGTTGAACTACTCAAGCCGGGCGGCACGCTGCTGATCGTGGGAATCCCAGAACAGGATCGAATCAGCTTTCCTATCCACACGCTGCGACGCAAGGAGCTGACCATCAAGAATGTGCGCCGCCAGAATGATTGCATAGCCGACGCCATCGGCATGGTGGCAGCCGGCAGGGTAAACATCGACCCGCTCATGACCCACCGCTTCTCATTGGCCGAGTCCCAGGCGGCGTTTGACCTCGTCGCCGGGTATCGCGACGGTGTCATCAAGGCGCTTATCCACGTTTCAGGAAGCTAATCACCACACGCAGCTCGGAAACCCGTAGTTGGAAATTAATCGTCCTGCGGATGCAGGTTTCCGCCACTTCGACCGCGAGTCCTCGACAGAAACGGATTCGGGGAAATGACGGAAGCGGAATCTTGGCGCGGAACTCTGGCAGGAAATAAGAAGGTCCGGGGCGCCCACGGGCACCCCGGCACAGGCTTGATTCAATCAACAAAACTACTTCTTCTTGGGGGGGACGACGGCATCCTTGAATGCCTTCGCCAACCGGAATTTGACCACCGTCTTGGCCGGGATCTTGATGGCCTCGCCGGTCTGGGGGTTGCGGCCCATGCGCGCTTTGCGGTTTGCCTTCACCGCTTTGCCGAGGCCAGGAATCACAAACTGGCCGCCGCTCTTGCATTCTTTGGTCGCGAGAGCTGCGATCTCTTCCAGCACCGCCGCCGCCGCTTTCTTCTGAATGCCCGCTTTCTCAGCCAGGTGGGATACCACTTGAGACTTGGTCATGACCTTCGCCATTTGCTGCTGCTCCTCTCGTGAGTTAAAAATTTTCTTGGGATAGCTTCTAATGAAGACCGGGGGTCACTCTATGCAATTCAAAACCGCATGTCAAGCCATTTTCTTCCGGGCCTGCTTTCGCAGCCTTAAGAAATGCGGCTATTGTCAAGGTCGTCTCCGGCAGCGCCGACTCCGAGGGGATTGTAACGCCGCCAGACATCCGATATATTCTCCATGGAGGGTTCACATGCCGATCTTCGAATACCGCTGCCGCGATTGCGGCAGGAGCTTTGAAACCATCGTCAATTCTTCCAGTCCTCGCACCGTGTGCAAGTCCTGCGGCAGCAAGAAAGTCGAGCAGTTGCTCTCCGTTTTCGCAGTGGCAGGAGGCACTTCAACTTCCGCCGCGGCTGTCTCCGAACCCGGCCCCTGCGCGTGCGGAGCTCCGCGTCGCGGAATGTGTGGAGGATAACAGCCTGCAGGCTTCATCGCCTCGGTACCCTCGTGCCACGAGAAATGGCCTGCCCCACCGAACTGAACTCCGAATGGACACCCCAAATCCATATTTATGGTCGGTATAGTTTTTTAGATTTTGACGCGACGGGCGCGCGAATGCGAGACTGCCTTTCCCCTGGCACGGTCCCGTTCCCAGTGATCTAGATCATGTTCGGCGGAGCAAGCAAAGGAGGGCACCCTTCTCTTGACATGAGCAGTAGGGCCAGGCGCTTCCGGCACGCCGGCGGCCGGGCGTGTGTGCGTCTTAAGATGAGCGGCTCTGCGGTCTCGAGATAAGTGATGGTGCAAGTATCAGACGTCTATGTCGTGGAATCGCTTCTGCAGAGCACGGAAGCGTTCACCAATCCCCTGTGCTGGCATGAAATCGAGCAAGCAGGCTTCGCGCCGATGGGCTATTTGGCACAGATCGGTGTGATCGAGATCATGC
>JACQNR010000463.1 GCA_016202975.1 Acidobacteriota bacterium | reverse complement strand
TCCACCACCGTGGGGTTGAAGGTGAACTGAGCCGGGGTAATTCCGGGTCATGGGGAATTCCCCCAAGGGGCTTGACAGAGGGCTTGTGCGGACGGGATGATGGCCAGTGCAATCACGGCACATCTCATGTTGGGCGAGCCGATAAGCGCTGACGACTGATCCAGGGAGGTATATTCATGTCCGGGCGGAAAACGATCTTGGCACTGACGGCCGGGGCGTTGTGGGCAAGCGCCGCACTGTTTGCGGCCGGGCAACCCAGCAATTCTCAGCCGCTGGGCTATGTTACTTCTCAAGGTGATGTTCGTGTGGACCGTCAAGAAGTGCCCTCTGGAACGGCCGTCTTTACCGGGGATGTGATCACGACGGGCAGAAGCTCGGTCGCCAGCGTCAAACTGGTTTCCGGTGCGCAAGCAACGCTGGGTGAGAACGGCGAGATGACCGTGGCCACGGGCGATTCTTCTTCCCCGATCCGGCTGACCCGGGGAGCCATCGCGCTGTGGAATTCGGGTATAGAGCCGGCCCATGTGGGTGTGGGCGCGTCGACCGTCGTCGTGAAGGGGGAGCAAGGATTCCCGGCCATTTGCCGGGTGGCTTACCTGGGGAGCGCGACCAGCGTGTTCGCGGACCGCGGCCGTGTGGAGGTCCGCCGCAAAGGATTCTCAAGGTTGGTGCTCCCGGGGAAAGCTTACAGGCTGGAAGCAGGGATGCCGCAAGCGGCGGGGCAACCCGCCGGCAAGGTCACTAACACTATCCCGCAGGGGACCGTTCAGCACCCGGGCCAAACCGCGCAAATCAACCTGAATCTGAATGACAGTGTGCTGTGGGAAGACGTGGTGCGCACACCGGGCACGGGACGCATTCGCATCGCCCTTCTGGACGGCTCTGTCCTGAACGTCGGCGCGCGCTCAACCATGCGCATTGTGAAGCATGATGCGCAGAGCCAGCAAACTGAGATTGAAATGCAACTCGGGAAGTTGCGCGGCCAGGTGGTCAAGATGTCCAAACCGGGCGCGAGCTTCCAGATCAAGACACAGACCGCAGTGATCGGGGTTGTGGGAACTCTCTTTACGATTACGCCCACGCCCGGGAACACCCATGTAGTATGCGCCGAGGGGAGACTCAATGTGAGGAATATCGACCCCAACGTTCCCGGTGAGAGGACATTGGGGCCCGGCGAGCAGACGAACGTTCCTGCGGGTCAGCCACCGTCGGCACCGGTGCCGGCGGGCGCGGCTCAAGTTGCCGATGAACTGAATTTGACGAACGCAGGGGAAGTTCCCACACCCGATCTCGGCAAGTTTGGCGAATTCAAATTCCCAGGCGGAGCCACTCCGCCTCCCGGCACGCCTCCGACGGTTCCCCCGGCCGCGCCGGCTGCACTGCAAGTCGGATCGACGGTCGCGAGCGGAGTTTCGGCGGGCTTGGCCGGAGTGGCCATCTCCAAGGCAGGCGACGCGAAGACCAATGCCGAGGCGGCAACCGGAGCGGCCGATGCCGCTGCCGACGCCGCCGATGCGGCCTCCAATGCCGCCACCGACAGCGCCAACGCCGCCAACGCTTTTACTCAAGGTGTTCAGAATTTCATCGACAGTATTTCGCCCGGCGGCGGTGGGTGCGGGTGTATCCCCTAATCGCGCCCGTGATTGCTTCGGACAATACCTTCAGACTGTAAGCGCCACCAAGTCGGCACTTTATTCCGCGAGCCGCGCTTATGAGGTTCCATTCAAATTGCGCGGCTGCAGGCCTCGCGCCTGCCTCAACTCTCCAGATTTGGGAAGTCCCGGGCTTGTGCTATCCTTCCTCCCTGATAGGGGCACGCGGCCGGTACGCAGCACGACATTTCCGGCCGACCAAGACATTCCATGAAACGCTGGCTCATTGACCAAGCCAAACGGCTGCACCGGTTTACGCGGAAGCATCGGGCCGGTTTGCTCATCAGCGCCACGGTGTGCGTAATCAGTCTCGCTTTATACGTCCAGGTTTACCTCGTAGCCCGCCCCTCGCCCACCCTCAGCTTCCTGGGCACCATCGAATTGCGCACGCTGGACATGCGTTTCCAGCTTCGCGGAAAGCGCGAGCACGGCGGGAAAGTTGTCATCGTCGCGATCGACCAGAAGAGCCAGGATGTGTTTGGCCGTTGGCCTTTTCCCCGCAGCCACTTTGCGACCATGGTGGACGTGCTCCGCGAGTCTGGCGCGCGTGTCATTGCCTTCGACGCGACTTTCCCCCAACCTGACCAGAACTCCGCCCTTCTGGCGCTCAAGGAGGTTCGACAGCATTACGACAAGGTTGCGAGGGGCGGCGCGCGAAACAGAGCCTTTGACGCCCATCTGAAGACCCTGGAAACCGATGCCGACAACGACAGGAAATTCGCGGAGGCTCTCTCACGGTTCGAGAACGTTATCCTGGGTTATTTCTTTTTTCTCGACGAGAAAGAGGCGAGCTCGCAGAACAAAGAGCGCGTTAACGAGTTCCTGAACTATCTCTCCTTTCAGGCATACCCACAGATCATCAACCCGCAATACGCCGGGAAGTTCGAGGGGATCAAATTCCTCGGGCTTTCGCCCAACCTCCCTGAATTCTCAAATTACGCGAAGAATTTCGGATACTTCAATGTGCTTCCGGATTCCGACGGCGTGGTGCGGCGCATTCCGGCGACCGTCCAGTTCAAGGATAACTTCTATCCTTCGCTGGACATGGCGGCCTACCTGGCGTACATGAATCAGCCTCTGGACAAGGTCGGTATTTTCTTCAACCCCAATGGGCTCGAGCGAATCGACTTCGGCCCGCTCTCGATTCCCACCGACCCGCGTGGATTTGTGCAGATCGATTACTACGGGGAGGCGGGCACGTTCCCCACCGTGTCGATGGTGGACGTTGTGCAGCGTAAACTGTCCCCGGAAAGGTTCCGCGATTGCCTCGTGCTGGTGGGTCCCACGGCGACGGGTATCGGTGATATGGCCATCACCCCGTTTCAAACCGAAGAGACCAATCCCTTCCCGGGCGTTGAGGTGCATGCCAATTTCATCAGCAACCTGCTGGAAGGGCGGTTTATCCGCCGTGGCCCACGCGAAAATCTCGTTGACCTGGGATTCCTTCTCCTTTTCAGCCTGGCGGCCGGACTCCTGCTCAGCGTGGTTCCGCCTGCCCGCGCCACGGCCGTCTTGGTGATTTCGCTCGCTGCGTTCTGGGGGGTGGCATATTATCTCTTTGCCGCCCACCACACCTGGATCGCTGCATTTCTTCCCACCGCTACGCTGGGGGTCAATTATGCGGGCATTGTCAGCTACCGTTTCTTCTTCGAAGAACGCGAGCGAAAACGAGTCCGCGAAACGTTCGGGCAATACGTGGCGCCAGGTATCGTCAACCAACTCCTCGATCGTCCGGAATTGCTGCGCCTCGGTGGCGAGGAGAAGGAACTCACGGCCATGTTCAGCGATATCCGGAACTTTACCGGCATCTCTGAAAAATTGTCCCCCCGTGGACTGGTGGAATTGCTGAACGAACACCTTTCCGAAATGACCGAAATCGTTTTTCAGAACCGCGGCACGCTCGACAAGTATATCGGCGATTCCATTATGGCGTTCTGGGGAGCGCCGTATCCTCAGCCCGACCACCCGGAGAACGCCTGCAAAGCGGGCCTCGCGATGCTGAGAGCCCTGGAGGGTCTGCAAACCCGATGGCAGGCGGCCGGGAAGCCCCGCATCGATATTGGAATTGGGATCAGCACCGGCCCAATGCTGGTGGGGAACATGGGATCCAGGCGGCGATTCAATTTCACGATCATGGGTGACAACGTCAACCTTGCCTCGCGGCTGGAGGGTCTGAACAAAACCTTCGGAACGCGACTGATCGTCAGTGAGAGCACCTACGAGTTTGTCCAGGACAAGATGCTGACCCGCGAACTCGATCTGATTCGGGTCAAAGGAAAGAGGCGCCCGGTGAAGATCTTCGAACTGATTGGGCTCCGGTCCGAGAGCCAGGGCGCGCTGCCCAAAGTAGATCGATTCCACGCCGCTCTCGAGGCCTACCGGTCAGCGCAATGGGAAACTGCCATCGGAATGTTCGGGGAGTTGCTGAGGGACTTTCCGGATGATGGACCTACGCGCGTCTTTGTGCAGCGGTGCTGGGATTTGATCGAGAATCCGCCCGAAGGCGAGTGGGACGGGGTCTTCGTCATGGAAACCAAATAGGCCGTTCCTCGTTGGATGGTGTCACAGTCAGTTAATCCCCGGTTCCCTGTGATTCGCGACTCAGGCAAATTCCGGTCCGAGAATACTGCAGAAAAGTTCCGGGTGACCGAAGTGGGCTTTCGACCCTCGTGTCATGCAGAGAAGCGGCCGCGAAATACGGAAACCTTTCGAGAGGAGGAGTTCCCGCGCCATTTCATTGCTTCTCGGGCAATCCACGAAGAGGGTATCGCGCCCGGAGCGCCTCAAAAATTCGTCCAGAAGTTCACGTGCTGTGGGCTGGTCCCACGCCACCCAGGGACCAAGCTGGTCCGCGCTCGAGCCCCCCCGGCCGAGAGCGTAGCCGATGACCTCGCCCTCGAGCTCGGTGGCGAGCGTAAAGTCTGGCGCGTCCGCGTGGAGCGAACGCAGCAGTTCGCTGCGGTCGGCCCCAAATACTTCACGGTCGGCGTTGAGGATCTTTTCAAAATCCGGGAGAGGCGCCCGGATCGGGCCGGGGCTCGGAACCGTCTCGCGATGTAGCACCCATCGCTCGATCTCGTATTCGGCGACAAACCCCAATTTTTCAAACATCGATTTACCCAAGGGGGGAGTAATCAGTCGCAGGGTATCCGCGCCGCGCGCCTCCAGGTGTTCGACAGCATTCTTGAACAAGCTTACGCCGATCCCTTGGCGTCGATACGAGGGCGCCACGAGCAAAGTTCCGATGCAGCCGATGCCGTCCGAGTACATCAGCGTTGTCACGATGCCGATGACGGCGCCGCCGATTTCGCAGGCGAAGCATCCGGCGGGATTGAGTTTCAGGAACCGTTCCCAATCAAGGAGCGACTGGTTCCAGCCCACCAGGTCTTTGAAGGCCATCACCGTGGGGAGGTCTGATCGATTCAAGAGTCGGAGGTTCATGCCGTCTGTCTGCCCTGCGCCCCGCCGGGAGGGATCGCGGGAGCAGATAAGAATCGTTCGATTTGCCCTCGGAGTCAATCCATAAAATGGGGGACCAAATGGTTCACTCCGGCGTCGCGGATCTTGCCATGCCGTCAGGCGCAGGTCGCACATTCCGGCTGTCCGGGACTATCGAGTGGATTGAATCCTTCCCCCGGAAGTGCCAGAATGGCGCAATCCGCGCATCAAAGTCGAAAGTCCACACGCGCGGGATTGCGGGAGGTGCATTCATGGACAGGCGTAATTTTCTGAAAACCGGCACCGCGGCGGCGGGACTCGCCGCGTCGCGAAATCTTCTTGATCCCCTTGCTGCAAAAGAGGCGCCTACGGGTGCCGATGAATTCCCCAAGCGACCGCTGGGGAAGACCGGGGAAAAACTCTCCATCATCGGATTTGGCGGCATCGTAGTGATGAATGCCGAGCAGCCGGTGGCGACCAACACGGTCGCCAAGGCTTTCGGGCGAGGCATCAATTACTTTGACGTGGCGCCGAGCTATGGCAACGCTGAGGAAAAATTAGGCCCAGCTCTCGAACCTTACCGGCAAAAAGTGTTCCTTGCCTGCAAGACTGAGATGCGCGACAAGGCGGGCGCTGCCGCCGCGCTCGAAAGTTCGCTCAAGCACATGCGTACCGATCGCTTCGACCTTTATCAACTCCACCACATGACGACGATGGCCGAGGTGAACCAGGTCTTCGGCCCCGATGGCGCCATGGAGACAATACTCGCGGCGAGGAAAGCGGGGAAGATCCGCTTCATCGGATTCTCCGCGCATTCGGCCGAAACGGCGATCGCTCTCATGGACCGATTTGAGTTCGACACCATTCTGTTTCCCATGAACTACGTCCTGATTTCCCAAGCCAATTTCGGGCCGCAAGTGCTGGAACACGCGCGGAAGAAGGGAATAGGCATTCTCGCGCTCAAGGCCATGGCAAAAACCGTGTGGCCCAAAAATATGAAGGAGGCGGACCGGCCTCAGCCCAAGTGCTGGTACCAGCCCGCTCCCATCGCCGACGAGGCCGCTCTCGCGCTGCGCTGGACGCTTTCGCAACCGATTACTGCGGCCGTGCCGCCGGGCGATGAGAAATACTTTCAGCGCGCCCTGGACGTCGCGCAGAAGTTTCAGCCGCTTCGGGCAGAGGAAGAGAAGGCCCTGATGGCGAGCGCCCAGGGCGTCGAACCGATCTTCCACCTCGGCAACGCGTAAGTCGAGTTTCCAATTCGGAGGGCGCGCGAGGGGCCAGCCCATGCCCTTTCGTGTGCCCCAATTCGTGATAGCCTTGCCTGCCTGGCGCGCATCCCTTCTATTCATGTTTCAATGTCATCCATAAAAGGGAGTCATCATGAGCATTCAATCTGATCCTCGGTCAAGCCGCCTTCGCAGTCGGGACTGGTTCGGCAAGCGCGACCGCTGGGGCTTGGGCCATCGTGCTTGGCTGCGCGCCGAAGGTTTTACCGAAATGGTGTTTGGGGGCTAGGCCCGTCATCGGCATCTGCAATTCCTGGAGCGAACTCAACAACTGCAACGCGCACCTGCGCCAGGTGGCCGAGGCCGTGAAACGCGGCGTTTGGGCGGCGGGAGGATTTCCTCTGGAATTTCCGACCATTTCGCTCGGCGAAATGCTGATGAAGCCCACCACGATGCTCTATCGCAATCTGATGGCGATGGACGTCGAGGAATGCATCCGTGCCCACCCGCTCGACGCCGTGGTGTTGCTGTGCGGATGCGACAAGACGACGCCCGCGCAGCTCATGGGCGCGGCCAGCGCGGACATTCCCGCCATTATGGTGCCCGGCGGTCCCATGCTCCGCGGCATGTGGCGTGGCATGGAGCTGGGTTACGGGACGGACGCACGGCGTTTTTGGGAAGAGGTGCGCGCCGGGCGCATGACGGAAGAAGACTGGTGCGAATCAGCGACGCGCGCATCAGCGGCACAAGCTTTGGAACGATTGTTGTCCACGTCGGGCCGGAAGCAGCCGTGGGCGGCTCGCTTGCCGTCGTGAACGATGGCGACACGATTGAGCTGGACGTGGCTGCGCACCGGCTGGAGTTGCTGGTCCCGGAAGCAGAACTCCAATCCCGGCTTGCGGCGTGGAAGCCCCCGGCGCGGCATTACACGCGGGGCTTTGGAAAGCTCTTCCTCGATCACGTTCTGCAGGCAGATGAGGGCTGCGATTTCGATTTCCTGCGCGGGCGCACGGAAAGCGGTGAGGTTGCTGCAAGAAAATTTCGCAACCCGGCGATGTAGGGGCGGTTGGTGAACCGCCCAACGCGGGCGCATCGCGCTGCGCCCCTACTGTAGCGGCGGTCGGCGCCTGCCCCGACCCCATCGGGGATCGCGGGTACTTCCTGGCACAAAACCGCCGAGTCCCTCGACGACGAGACTCTGCGCTACCGTGCTCAGTTCGCAATTTGAATTAACCGGCGGTTCGTCGTCAGGAAAGTCGACTACAATCTGGGCTCGATTCTAGTCGTAACCTCGATTAGTCGCTCCAGCGCAGCTGCGTTGTTTACGGTTTCCCCGTAGTTCAGGACAACCAGTTCCTTCGCGTAGAGTCTAGCCAAGTATCGTCTGTGATGAACTGGCTTTGGCTTCGTGAACAGATAGTCGCGATGCATGTTGTTTACTTCCAGAATCCTAAGCTTCTCATTCCACCTCGATCGCCACCCGTCTGACGGTCCATGCACGAAGTCTGGCGGGGGTAGCCCCTTGCCCAACTGGCTTCCCGCTGGTCTTTCGAGAACGAGGACCATCGTAGCTTGGTCGATTTTCTCAGCACTTCCTTGCCTGCATCGGACCTCGATAACTGTCACGCCCTGCTGAGGGCCGGCCTTATACGTGGCCATGTTATCTTGCGGAACGAGCACACCCAAACCGCTTGGCGCAAACCACTCGTACTTGATACCGCTTAGGATGACCCGATTCTTCGCATCATACGGCTTTGCCGTGAACTTCTTTTCCTCGTTGACCAGTACAGTTGCGTATTTGGGGAAGATCTTGACGTGGCTGATGGGCGCGTCAAAAACTGCGGGTTCCTCGGGTCCCGGGGTAGGAGGGACAACCACAGGCGGGGTTGGGGGCTCGGGGCCAGGCCCCCGCTTTCGAACCTCAAACCAGTCGTACTCACCCTCTGGGAGGTCCTGCCAAGCATCAGCAAACGCCTTCTGGATGCTTTTCAAGACCTCCTTGCTTGCCTTCTCCTCGATGTCTTTTTCCTTCTGCTCGACCACGCGGAGGATGCGTTCCTCGACGCTTCGCACGCCCTCCACAAACCTCTGAAAGTGTTCGTCTGGTACGATATTCTCCCTTGTGCCCGGCGCAAGCCTGAGACGCGGGTAATCGATGACTCCCTCCAGCCTGTTCATGTCCCAGGGTGCATGTCTGAACTCATCCATTTCGAGTATGCTTTTCTTAACCCTGGTGCCAGACTTGCTGACGCTAACGTTCAATGCGTCCCCTTCAGCCGGGTAATTCACATAAAGCTCCAAGGAAATCTCACCATAACGTGGTATAGAAACCAGAGTGACGTCACGAATTCTTTCCCCGGTAAATTCCTTAGGCCTCACAGTGAATTCTTTTTTCCCGCTGGCGAGCCTATCGTATATCTTGACGCTGAGGCCCGACTCCTTTATCCGATCCCGAAGTTCACCTGAAAGGTATTTGTTGAGCTTCTCTCCCGTGAGGAGGTTCTTCGTGGTGGGGCTCAAGTTAGAGACGATTACGTCCACGCCGAAATGATCCCGTTCGGTGGAATGAGGCAGTGGTTCGTCATACTCGGGACTCTCCCGGCACATGCGCCAGTGCCAAGTTTGCCGGCTACCTTTCGTCTTCGAGATCATCGTCATCTGGTCGCCCAGGCTCCAAAAGCCCAATAAGCCGATTCCGAACTGCCCCTGGATCCCCTTTCTCTGGGCCTCGTCGAGTTTTCGCTTAATTGAGTCACAGATGTGGGTTGCCACGTACTCAAAGTCCGGGACACCCGATTCGTTCAAGCGCACGCCGTGGCCGTCGTCTGAAACAGTCAGAACAGGTATTCCGCGTTGCTTCTCCCTTGCGATGACCACTCTTTTTGCCCCGGCGTCAATCGAGTTCTCCACGAGTTCGGCAACCGCCTTCAAGGGGTTGGCTTGGGTCATCGCGATAATGCTTATCGCGTTCCATTCATCACCGATGCGGAGTTTGCCCATTATCGCTTCTCCGTGAGGTCCAAGTGGGTAAAGTGGAGCCACTCGCGAAACGTGTCTTCATCGTATAGAGCCTTCAGCAACGAAACTACGTACCCCAATTGCTCCCCGGGTATTGCCCGTCTGAATGCTTCTCGGTCTTCCGCCGAGCCGGCTTTGAAAAACTCCAGTTCCCCTCTTAGGTGTGCTAAGACTTCAGCTACCCTGCGTGAGCGACCCGTTGGGGTTTGATCGACCGGTTCCAGGGAGTAAGCCGCAGAGTATCTGCCGGCGTCCTTGATAAGGAATCGAAGGTCTTTTGCGAGCGAGGTAAAGCCTTTTTGTACCGCGTCAAGGCGATCCTGCAAGCTCTTGACGTCCTGGCCGAATCGAGTCTGCGGACCCTCTAACGACCGGCGTGTTTGAGTCTTCGAAATATCGTCTAGGACGCCAAGCTGCGTAACCTCCTTGAGTATCCTGAGATTCTTTGGACTCGGCAAAGCCCGGCCAATGAAATACTCCCTGAGGGTGCTCTCTGCAATTCCAATCGAGCGCGCCATCTCCGCAATGGATGAGAACCTTCCTCGTTGGCTTAGCCACTGGCGCAGCATGATCGCCAATCTAGCCTTACCGTTGTCGGAGTCTTTCCCAGCTAGCGGCGTCGCATTTAGCTCGTCTGGCTTGGCAGGGGTTGCTGGATGGAAGGCTTCAATTCCCGTCAGGCGGTGAATCCTGGCTCGGTGTTCCGGCATGCGGATCGGTCGCCCGTGAACATACTTCTTCAGTGAACTGTAGGGCAATGGCAACGCATCGGAGAAGGCGCGCCACGTCGTCCATTTGGACTGCCTCGCGAACCAATCCCTTAGGAGTTCACTTTCCTTTACCGACGCCGGGGTTTCTTCTGACTTCATTTTGAGTGGATCGTCAAACTACTTTACGGAGTCGAGTCAGGCTGATTATACCACTCACTCACTTGGCGTCGTGCAACTCGACTCGATCTGGGGGTGGCGCAGACATGGCGTTTGTTGATATGTCTGCGAATCGCGCATTTATATTGTGCGGCCAACCGTCGCTCATCCCGATAAAGGGCATCGGGACAGGCGGAGCGGCGCTACCGCGTGTACATCACCGGATCATTGAGAAGCCCGCCGGCGACATCATGATGTTCGAGATGTTGCGGACGATCTCACCGCCCTTGCGGATCGACTCGTCGCGCAGCCTCGCCCACTCGGGGTCGTCGCGAAACTTCGCCCAGGCAGCTTCGCGCGCCGCCGCGTTTTCGTAGGGAACCATATACACCATATTGGGCTGGTTCGGTCCCGTCAGCGTGTCGGCATAAAAC
>JACQNR010000462.1 GCA_016202975.1 Acidobacteriota bacterium | reverse complement strand
GCAGATTTTCCACACATTCACAGGCTCTACTGCTAAAATTACATTAGATAGGAACTAATATACATGGAGTTTTCTACAAAGAAGTCCGACCTGCTCCGGGAACTAAACCTGACTCAAGGTGTCGTTGAGCGAAAGACGACCATCCCCATCCTTTCTAATCTGCTTCTGGAGTTTGAGGGAACGAGCTTGCGGATTAGTGCTACCGATCTGGAACTGGGGTTGCGGTGTGGCTGTGCTGCGAAGGTCAAGAAAGATGGCGCGGGGACGATCCCTGCGAAGCGATTGCTGGAGATTATCCGGTCCCTTCCGGACTCCGATGTACGTTTCAAGATACTTGAAAATCATTGGGTTCAAGTCACCTGTGAGCGGGCCTCATTCAAGCTGGTGGGGATGGCAAAGGACAATTTTCCAGTCCTGCCCGTAGTTCCAAAACCACTTGTATCCATCCCGGCCGGAGTTCTGTCTGGCCTTGTGCAGAAGACCATTTTTGCCATTTCAAGTGAAGAGTCTCGTTACACTCTGAACGGAGCTTTACTTCTGCTGAAACCAGAAACGGTTTCCATGGTCGCGACGGATGGCCATCGCCTCGCTCTGGTCGAAAAGGACAGCAAGATTCCCGGCCTCTCCAATGAACTCCGCGTTTTGATCCCGCGGAAAGCCATGGGCGAACTTCTCAAGCTGGTTGCGGAAGCGGACGAGAATGCACAAGTCGATTTTTCAAAGGACGAGAGTCACCTTTTCTTTTCAGTGGGTGAGCGCGTGCTCATCTCGCGCATGCTGACGGGCCAATTTCCCAATTACGAAGCGGTGCTGCCCCGTGAGAACAACCGCACGGTGGAGCTCGACCGGGATCTTCTCGCCGCCGCCGTCCGGCGCGTGGCGTTGCTCGCTGACGAAAGGTCACGGGCGATTCGCGTTCAGTTGGAAAAAGACAAACTTGAAATTTCTTCCACCAGCGGCGAGTACGGCGAAGCCCACGAAACACTCGACGCCGCCTACGCCGGCGACGCGTTGCACATTGGGTTCAACTACCAATACCTGCTGGATTTTCTGGATGTGCTGGGCAGCGGCGGCAAGGTCCGCTTGGAACTCAAGGACGAGCAGAGCGCCGGCCAACTTCGGCCAGGGGCGGAAGATTCACTGCGCTACCGCTACATCATCATGCCGATGCGCATCTGAGCGCGCGGCCCGTTCTGGAATGACATTGCAGGACCGCAAAATTGACCGTCGTAAGACTCTTGGGTGGATGAGCAAATCTGGGACCGGCAGGGTTTAGTTTTCCCTGTCGGTCTTTTCGTGTCGGGCGAAATTGGGGGAGGTTGTTCACCGCGTGGCAAAAGAGAAAGTTGAAAACAAGATTACGGCCGATGCTGTTCTCTACGACTCAACGAGCATCAAGGTCCTCGGCGACTTGGAGGCGGTTCGCAAGCGCCCCGCGATGTACATCGGCTCAACAGGCCAAATGGGGCTTCACCATCTCGTCTGGGAAGTCGTCGACAACGCTGTGGACGAGGCCTTGGCGGGCTTCTGCGATCGCATCGACGTCACGGTTCATACGGATAATTCTGTGACGGTCGTCGACAACGGGCGCGGCATCCCCGTTGACATGCACAAGGAGGAAGGTCGCTCAGCGGCGGAAGTGGTCATGACCGTGCTGCACGCGGGCGGAAAGTTTGATACGCAGAGCTACAAAGTGTCCGGCGGACTCCACGGCGTGGGGGTCTCGGTCGTGAACGCCCTGGCCGAGGTGCTGGACCTGGAAATCTGGCGCGAAGGATATACCTGGGAGCAGTCGTACGAGCGGGGCACGCCCGGTGGACCGCTCAAGAAACGCGGAAAGACCGAAAGGCGGGGAACTAAAATCACATTCCTGCCGGACGCGAAGATTTTTGACACGATCGAATTCAACTTCGACACTCTGGCCCAGCGCCTGCGCGAACTCTCCTTCCTCAACAAGGGCCTCACCATCCGCCTCAAAGATGAGAGGACCAACAAGAACGCGGAATTTCACTACACCGGCGGGATTGCCGAGTTCATCAAGCACCTCAACAAAAACAAGGACGTGCTTCACTCACAGGCCATTTATGCGGAGGCCGACCGCGGCGACGTCCACATCGAGTTCGCCGTCCAGTACAACGACACTTACAGCGAGACGGTCTTTTCCTTCGCCAACAATATCAATACCGTCGATGGGGGCACTCACCTTTCGGGATTCCGCTCCGCAATTACGCGCGCCATCAATCAGTTCGGGCAGAACCAGGGGCTGTTCAAGGACGTCAAAGAAAACCTGCAAGGTGAGGACGTGCGCGAAGGCCTGGTTGCGGTGATCAGCGTCAAGCTCCCCCAGCCGCAATTCGAAGGGCAGACCAAGGGCAAACTGAACAGCGACATCCAGAGCACCGTGGCGAGCTTCGTGTACGAGAAGCTCATGGAGCATTTCGAGAAGAATCCCACCACCGGCCGCAAGATTTGCGGAAAGGCCATCGACGCTTCGCGGGCTCGCGAAGCGGCGCGCAAGGCTCGCGAGCTCACGCGGCGGAAGGGCGCGCTCGATTCCGGCGGCTTGCCCGGCAAGCTGGCCGATTGCCAGGAGCGTGACCCTCAACGCTGCGAGCTGTTTCTGGTCGAGGGTGACTCGGCCGGCGGTTCCGCCAAGCAGGGCCGCGACCGGCGCTACCAGGCCATTCTTCCTTTGCGCGGCAAGATCCTGAACGTGGAGAAAGCGCGGCCCGACAAAATGCTGTCCCACGAGGAAATCCGCGCCCTCATCACGGCGCTCGGCACTGGCATCGGCAAGGACGACTTCGACGTTTCAAGGCTTCGTTACGGCAAGATCATCATCATGACCGACGCCGACGTGGACGGCTCGCACATCCGAACGCTGCTGCTAACGTTTTTTTACCGGCAGATGCCGGAGCTCGTCGAG
>JACQNR010000466.1 GCA_016202975.1 Acidobacteriota bacterium | reverse complement strand
TTCCAGTACTGCTGATACTCCCGCTTGAGCAGCGGATATGCTCGGTACAAGAAATCAAGATCCTTGGTCGCAGAATAGTAACGCCAGAACGTAGGAAGGACGAAGAAGGGTGTCTGCGACCTAGTTAACAATCCTTTGTAGTTAGCATTAGGAGCAAAACCATAGCGCTCTATCATGAAGATATGGTTGAGGAGGTGATTGCGCACAATATCCAAGCGATCATGAGCGAACAAAGCGTAGTTCATGAACGCGGTGTCGACAGGAAATTGCGCCTGATATGTACCCGTGGTACCTACGCTGATGCGGAGGTAGGGAAAGGGCAGAAACAACAGTGTCTTACTTTCGTCACTGCGGATGGTATCTTCGGTGGCATGGATGAGATCCTTGTCCCACCAGGTGCGCATTTCAGCATCGAACTTTAGCCATTGCTCGCTGTCTGGTGACGGACCATTCGCAGTGGCGGAACTAGAACCTGCTGATTCAACCTGTTGGGGCGTCAAAGTCGGCGCGCCAGCAAGCGTGGTCGCCAATGTGGCCACAGTCCCCACAACAATTTCTCTTCGATTCATGTTCATTTGCCTTCACTCCGCCAGACGGTGCCCTAGGCCCGATTTCAGTGCTACGCGTATCGTTGCGAGTCCTCTGCGCCCGCATTACCTTGCGTCACAGTGTGCACCACCCACAGGATACTGCCGGTTGCATACTGACCGGCAGTGACATCCTTCAGCCATTTCGAGAGAAGACTTGCGTCATCAGCATTGAAAGTCGCCGTCGGCGTTTCTGAATATACGCCGTGTAAATCCTTCGTCATTATAACAGCCGTGGTCTATGTAGAAACTATCCGATTGAAATTCTCCCACCCAGCCAATAGGTTTCCTAGGCGCACCGCTTCACGAGGCCGTGTGATAGCCTCCTGATTCCCCCTGTGGAGCCGCAACATGAGCGGCGACCACCTCGAGTCCCAAGTCGCGATTCCCGAGCCTACAGCGTCGGCCAAAGCGACTCACAGATCTCGAACTCGTGATGGTAGCCGGAAGCCTCGGCCTCGGGAGACTTGCGTCCTGATGCGACTTCCGGCATGGGACAGAAAATCTTCCGCCCCACTTCATCGATTGTCACTTCGCGGCCCGGAATCGTCCCGGCGTAGGGAAGCCTTGGTACATCGTATCCCCCCTCTCCCCAGGGGGGATACGATGTACCAGGGCTATTCCAGAATCGTCCCGGCGTTGACATCAATGTCGCAGTTCACGCATGCCATCGGCGAATTTGAGCCAATCTTAAGCCCCGGCCCCAACGCGAAGCCGATGGCCATGCCTTGCCCGAGGTGGACTGCACTACCTGCGCGCCGCTCAGGAAAAGTGCAGGGTGCAGACGTGGTCGTATCCCGCAGTTTAGTGCACGAAGAGCCCTTTGCGGTCGCCCATCCATTCACCGTAGTCGATCAAGCCCCCGACGAAGGCCGTTCCACCTTTGGCTTTCACGCCGCTCGATTTCAGGAAGATGTTATAGAAGCCGCCTGCTTGTTCCCGGGCGAGATGTCTTCGCGGAAGTCCGCACCCACGTCCTCGACTTACTTTTCGTAGCGCTTAAGCGCATTCATCAATTTGCGGCCCGCTGAACATCGGCCTAATCCCATCCGTGTGCGGTGCGAACCGCAATCATGGTTCGCAGGATTTCATTCCAGATCTGCCGCCCCAAAAGCAACTCGTTCGGGAACATGCAGCCATCCCAGCAGATGTGAACGAAGGAGCGGGTCGGTCGACCGTAGTCATCGCAAATCCAGGCTCCAGAATCGCGCACAATCTCGAGTCTGCCGTTAGGGTCGAACGGCGGGCAATGCTTGCCGGTCTTGTCGTGTGTGCCTGACCCTTTGACGGTGCCATCGTTCTGCGCGATGTGCAGATCGATGGTCCACGGACGAAGCGCACGAGCCACCTTGCGGTACGCTTCGGCCAGCTTGTCCGTCTGTGACCAGTCGAAACTTTCCGGCAGCAACCTGTCCTCCGGCGCGTTATACCCCATGGTGAAGAGCATGGTGTGCGCCATGTCGGCCTGGAAGCCCAGAGTCTGCGGCTTGCCCACCAGTTCCAGCAACTGCGCATTGCGTCGCCAACTATGCATTCCACCCCAGCAGATCTCCCCTTCGGCGGCGAGGCGTTCACCGTAATCCTCGGCGATAGTGCAGGCTTCCCGGAAGGTCCGTGCGATTCGCTCGGTGTTCTCCGCGGGGCTCTTCGCCCACTCTTCAACGCCCACGGCCGAATCGATACGCACGACGCCGTATTGCCGAATCTTGAGCTCACGGAGCTTGCGGCCGATCCGGCAGGCTTTCCTCACCTGCTTAAGAAACGCCGCACGCTGCGATTCGTCCCCCATCGCGGAGCCGCCGCCCGTGCCACCCCACACCGGGGCAACCAGCGAGCCTGCCTTCAAATTTTTTCCCGCCAGCTTATCGGCCAGCGCTTTGAGATCGTCATCCGAAGAATCGATGTCGGTGTGCGGCAGCGACAGAAACAGATCCGCGCCGTCAAACCGCACCCCTTCCACTTCGGCTGTGGCAGTGAGCTCCAGCATGGTGTCCAGATCTATCGGCGGTTCTGAATCCGGACCCTTCCCGACTAAACCTGGCCACATCGCGTTATGCAGGGCCGGATAAGTGTGTGTGGATATGATACTCATTTGGCGACCTCGATCCAGCCATCACTCCTCGCGCTTTTCAGTACCGCGTCGCACACTTTCTGCGTCCGGAGACCGCTGCGAAAGTCGGGCTGCGCCGGCGTGCCGCTCTCGATGCCGGCCAAGAAATCAGCTAGTTGGTTCAGAAACGTGTGCTCGTAGCCGACGCACGTCCCGGGAACCCAGTAGCGGTTCATGTAAGGGTGCTCAGAGTTGGTGACGTGGATCTTGCGCCAACCGGTCAGATGTGATTCCACCTTTTTACCGGACTGCAACTGCATGTATTCGAAGTACTGCAGGTACTCGGGCTCCTCGAGGTCGAAGTAGATGCTGCCATCGGCGCCGTTCAGCTCGAAGGTATTGAAGTTCTTCCTGCCACGTGCATAACGCGTCGATTCGAACGTCCCCATCGAGCCGTTGGCGAATTCCGCCAGAAACATGCACGCATCGTCGATGCCGACCTGTTCCATCTTTCCGGTAATGGCGTGCCTGCGCTCTTTAACGAAGGTTTCGGTCTTTGCAACCACTCGCGTGATGGGTCCGTTGAGCCACATCGCCGTGTCGATGGAATGCGCCAAAAGATCGCCCGTGACACCGCTGCCGGCAACTTTCGCCTCAAGCCGCCAAAGAGCATCGCCGCCCTGAGGCACGTCAGCCGATATGGTCCAATCCTGTAAGTAAGTTGCACGATAGTGGAACGCCCGCCCAACGCGTCCTTCGTCGATGATCTGCTTCGCCAGGGAGATTGAGGGCACACGCCGGTAGTTGAACGAAACGAGGTTCGGGACTTTGGCCGCCTCCACAGCGCGCACCATCTCCTCCGCTTCGGCCGCATTCATGGCCAACGGTTTCTCGCAGATGATCATCTTGCCGGCTTGCGCCGCGGCAACCGCGATCTCCTTGTGGGCGCAATTCGGCACGCAGATGTCGATCAGGTCAATATCCCCGGCGTCCATCAGCTTGCGCCAATCCGACTCGGTGCGCTCGTAGCTCCAGACGTCCGCGAATTGCTGCGCCTTCTTCGTGTTGATGTCACAAATTGCTCTCAACACCGGCCGGTGCACCACTGGGAAGAAGTTGTTCAACCGCCGGTACGCGTTCGAGTGAGCGCGGCCCATGAAGCCGCATCCGATGAGACCAACTCCCAAAGCTTTAGATGCCATGACTTCCTCTCCTTCAGTTGTTGATCGGTGGCCCGGCATCCGGGTCGCCCGGGCCATTGTCCGCCATTGCCGTCGAAAAGAACCCGCGTTCGTCAATTCCTCCGCAGTGAGGTCCGAGTGTGGGCAGATCTCGAGCGTCCAACTTCGGGCGTCCTCCATGCACCAGAAATGACCGGGTGACCCAGCACGGCGCCAGGCGGGCGAACCTCGCCGGCGCTCAGCTCGTCTTTAGATGCCCGCAGCGTTGTTTGTATTCCTCATTCGATCACTTGGTATAAAAAACCCTGGCCACGTCAACTCGTAATTCTGACTATTGCAAGACGAACTGCGGATACGTCTTCGAACGGCACGGTGATCTCATTGGATTCATATGAGGTTACTCGCTGGCTCAAGGTTTGAGCGGGAGGATCGCTACGCGATCTCCGCGGGCAGTGCCGATCCAGAAGTGATCACCCACTTGAAGAGCTGTCGAGGAATCCCCGAATGCGCCTTTAATGCCGTCGCTGCGGAAGATTTCCTTCGATGTGAGAGTGTCCGGATTAATTTGAGCAATCGCGAAGCCGCGATCGCAGATTGGCAACGCCACGCACTCTCTCTCTTGGGCCTCCGACCAGCCCTCCGACAGGGTTGGCCCGGTCACATACAGGCGGCCGTCCTCGCCCCAGCGCAGATTGTCAGGAAGGAAGTCGAGCTTAAGGACGGTCTGCTGCGCCCGACCGCTGACTGGAACGCGAATCACTGACTTCATGGGAGAATCAGCAATGAAGACCCACAGACCGTCGGGCGATACTTCCACACCGTTGGCAAAGGAAATGTCGCGGGCGTTCTTGCCAGAGCTTTCGCCCGGCCTCGCGCCTTTGAAGCCTTCGACTTTCGTCCAACCTCGACCGGGCCGCCAAATCGCTACGTTATAACCGCTTACTACGATTCCGTCATCCGGTAAAGGAGCCACACCATTTGGCCAAACCCCAAGTTCCGGCACCAAGCGGACACAGCCGCGCCAAGTAGTCCGAAACCGCTCGCCAGAAAGGGTGATATCGATGACTTCGACTGATTCTCGGCCGCCATGGCTGTCGACAAAGAGGCGAAATTTCCCCTCCCCTAACGGGCGAACGTTCAATCCAACCGGCGAAAGAGTTTCCGGAGGCGCCGAACAGTCTTGATACAATTTGCCGTCCCAATCGACCGTGCTTTCTGCAGTTGGATAGAGCCTGCGCACTTCACGAGTGTCGATTTTGATCGCCTCCAGAGGACCGAATCTAAAGTTAGTGGGCGGGTTGCCACGATCAAGGTTGATTTGGCTCGCGACCACCCAGCGCGTTTCGGGCAAGCGCACAAGATCCTCGGCATGCATGAGTCCGCACACGAACGTAGGATCAGACGGGTCGCAAGGTGTCACCGCCAAGGCAGCAGCGATGTAAAAGGGAAGGCCAAAGGCGCCGAATACAAATGTTGACTTCATATTTCCTTCTCTGGGACGAGTGACATGGTTCAGATCTCAAGTCGATAGGCATTGAAGCATAGAGGTCGTTAGGATGCAATTTCAAACGGTTTGCCTGTTGCAGAAAAGATTCGGGTACCAAACAGAGAACCAGGCGCAACACTCCCCATTCTGGTCAGAGTATCCCCCACCACTTTCCACACCCGGCTGGCCGGGAATCCCCGGTTTTAAGGTCAGGTCTCGAAGCGGACGGCAGGATTCTCCTCTCGCAGGCAATCGGCATTGACGACACAATAATGCGGGCTGGCGGCGAGAATGCCGATAATCTTAGGTTCTAAAACGCCGACGGCGGGGCATTACTTAAAGCGGGTCCGGCAAGGGTGAGGAGTGTCTCCCTGGAAGCGGTGAAATCCCTCGGTGAAATGGCTCGGGTCGGCGAAGCGGAATTCCATGCCCATTTCTGCCAGGGAGTGGTCTTGCCC
>JACQNR010000011.1 GCA_016202975.1 Acidobacteriota bacterium | reverse complement strand
GTCACTTCGCCAGAAGACGAAAGTAGTAGCGCCGGCGTTTACTCCGTTGACCACGAGATCAAGCCGGCGCTTGGCTTTGTTGATCAAGAAATCGTCGTGAAGGATGTAGCCAAGCCGCAACGCACCGTCGAGCCAGTAGGCGCCCATCTCGAGTGGCCAGCCCTTGTCGAGTTGTTCGGCGCCCGGGATCGCACCTTTCCAGCTCGCCCCGAAATCGGAGTGCCTTTCGTCCAGGTAGCCAGTAATTCCGTTGCGCGCAGCTATGGCCCAATCTCGTAACCAGCCCATGGGCTTCACGGCACCGGGACGCAAAGGCGTGAACGCAGGTTCGGCTTCAGGTCTGGCCGCCCTGACCATCGAGCGCTGGGGCCGGCCCTCATTGTTTGCCTGCGGAGTCAAGTCGCCCTGAGAACCTTGCTTCCTGGTTGCCTCTTGGGCATCGGCGTCTACGGTTTCCATATTCAACGCTGCTACAGATGCAGCAAGTGTGCTCCTGACGAAATTCCGACGGTCCATTGTTCACCTCCCACAGTCCGTGGTCACTGAGCTTTCGATTCGCTGCTTCATGAGGTTACCTCATCGCGCCTGAACGATGAGAAACGTCGCCTCTATCAAAAGAGCACTGCCGGCAAGCATCTGATAAAAAGCCCGGCGGGGCCGATAACGCCACTCGCCCAATATTGCCCCCCAGGCGTTCGATGTCAACACAATAAGACCCATGCCAACCAACGCTGGTGTCCAGGCGGCCGAGCCGGGCGGCGGCGGTCGCGTACAGGAAAATTTTTCCCGTCCAGAGCAAGGCCATAACGATCACCCGGCAGAGTTCCGCTCCAGATTTGGGTGCCAAGTATATCATCTGCTGACCGGCCACAAACACACGCGAGAGGCAGAATCCGCTTTGGGTAACGGCCGCCGCGGAAAGGAACGCCGCCCAGGCGACCCACTGAGCATACTGACTTCGGGCGATGACCTCCCGTGCCCCACCGATTCCAGCAGCGAAATGCCGAATTGGATGCCGACATTGAGCAAGGGAGCACCTATGCCCCCAAGGATCGCAATGATAAGTCCCCTGTGAAACCGAGCTTGGGACGCGCTGCGTTTATCTGTTTGGACAGTCCCGGCCTGTGCTCATATGATGACACCCAATACCATGAGCAGCAGGCCCGCAAAGAAGGCCACATCGCGGGCCGGGGCGGCTAGCAAGGTCCCCGCCATGAAGCGAGGCACCACGGCCCCGATCACAATCGACAGCCCCGTCAGAATGGAGAAGCCCAGTGCAACGCCGAGCATATCCACAGCGAGCCCGTAAAGAAGCGCAGCAACACCCCAGAGGATCCCAAGGAAGAGCAACTGCAGGAGCCCTGTGACAGGAAGACCCCCCATGATGCGCCACTGCCGGACGGCGGCGGCGACGCCGACCCAGGGAATGATTACCATCGCCAAGAGTTAGAACAAGCCCCAGATGTGGTAGAAACCCCACACTCGGGCGGTCTTCATCGGCACAGCAAATGTGCCGTTGAGCAGGCCAGCGGCGAGTAATGCGACCCAGCTTCCCATGTATTTCCTCCCCCTTCAATTTATTGCTCCTCGCAGCGGTCAGCAGCCATGGGCATGATTCTTTGCGCTTGAGGTTCACGGTCAGGCGTCTTCGAGGCCCGGCCGCCCGGTGCACGGGGGTCGGCAATCCGAGCGCGTTTTCAACACTGCCCTTTGGTCATTGCGGTGTGGCATCCACCGCGAATACATAGCGGTTGGTCGCGAGCACGGTGCCGTACTTGTCACGCAGTTCCAACAAAACCTGGAACTCGCCTTTGTTTGCCGGCAGGTGTCGGACAAAGATTTCCCCCTCGCGAGGTTGCGACAAAACTGGCAACTCGCCTTTGCCCGCTGTCGTCACCCACTCGATCTCTCCCATACGTCGGGCGCTCGCCGACGGCACTTCGATGTTCCATGTCCATTCGCGCGGGGCCTCGTCGTGCATAAGCAACCGTACGCTCGCCTGGACCTCAGGCCACGGTCGATGATAGTCGTTCACCGCCCAAACCTCGGCCCGGAACGTCTCGCCGGGCTTCCACCACCGTTTACTGAACGCGAGGTTGAGTTGGAGCGGCGCAAAAGCTTGCTGCACCGCCTGGTAGGCCGGCTTAGGCGCCATGTCATGACTCACGATGCTCCAGACGATGGCCGGAAAGGGTTCGTTGAACTGCCAGAACAGGCAGCCACCGCTCGCCCCTCTTCGCCGCCGGTAGTGTTCGATGGCGTATTTGAGACCGTACGCTTGGGCCGCCTGGCTGGCCGCGACGAACTCTTCCAGCGTCTGAAAGCGATTCGCCGCCGTTGGATCGTTAAATGCATATGCTGCCGCATAATCCCGCAGTTGTCCAACGTCGCCGAAGTGTGCTTCCCAGCCTTGCCCTGGCGGCCACACCTGGTCCGGGGGCAGAAAGCGGCGCAACTCCTCAGTCGAGGGAGGGGCTTGCATACCGAACTCGCTGGTAAAAAGATGCAGGTCCGTGGAGAAAGATTCCACAGGCTCCTCCTTCCCGCCCCATCCCCCGAGCCATACGCCCCAACTGTGAAAGTCACCATTGCGCCCTGCAAAGTCCCATGTAATCGGCGACTCGGGCGACCAGAGGTGGTCCGGCACTTCTTTGCGCACTACCTGCTCCATCCGGTCCACCAAAGCACGGTTGGGCGCAATCTCGAACTCGTTGCCGCCGCAAAACATCACCAGGCTGGGGTGGTTGCGCCTGGTGCGGATGGCCGAGGCGAGCTCGGCCGCCGTCGCGGCCAAGAAAGACTCGTCTTGCGGGTAAACTATGTTGGCAAATCCGAACTCCTGCCAGACCAGAAGTCCCAACTCGTCGCAACGCCGGTAAAATGCCTCGGTCTCGATCAAGTGCCAGCCATGGATGCGGAACGCGTTCATGTTCGCATCACGAGCCAGCCGCAGCAGCCGTTCGTAGCGTTCTTCGCTTAGCCGACCCGGCAATAGATCTACGTTTGTCCAGTTGGCCCCCCGCAGGAAAGTCGGGCGGCCATTGACGACAAACTGCCACGGTTCGGCATCCGGTGGCGCACCCTGGTTGGGTATGCGGCGCACCTCGCGCAGGCCAATGCGGCCTTTCCAATTGTCGAGGATCTCGTGGGAGCCGCCGTCGAGCAATTCGACCGTCAGTTGATAGAGGTCGGGGCGTCCCAGGTCCCACGGCCACCACAGCTGCGGCTTATCGACGACCAATTCTGCGGTGCCTGTCCAGGACTTGCCATCGGGCGCAGCTGCCAGGGGTGTTTCCGCCGTCAACTCGGGTCCAGAGAATGTGGCCCCACGCAGCCGCACGCGTGCTGTGAGGACGCCGGGGCGGTGGCCGGAAGCGTCGGCAGCAGCACGAAAATCCACTCGAACCATGGCTCGGTTGGGATCGCCGCCAGCAGCCGCTTTATCCAGTGCGGTACGCGCCCAAACATCATCGAGGTATGCTCCTTCAGTAGCAACCAGCCGTACGTCCTTCCAAATCCCTGACGTGAGCAATAGGGGTGCGTAATCAATGCCGTAGGCGAGGTTGCACTTTCGCCCGCCAATGCGACGGCGGTCCGCAGGCGGCGGCGCCAGCCGCACAGCAATTGCAAGTTGCTTAGCCGAGCGCACCAAGGTCGTCACGTCGAAGCGGGCTGGTGAGTACATCCCCTCGTGATGGCCGAGGTGTTGCCCGTTGGCCCAAACATCGGCGACAAGATCCAGTCCATCAAAGACCAAATGCACCGCCTTGCCCTTCCAACCCTCCGGGACACGGACCGTCTTGCGATACCACCACTCGTATTCCTCAACCCAGCGCACTTTCTCGAAGTTGGTGGCGTAATAGGGGTCGGGGATCACCCCGTCCTTCAGCAGGGTCGAGTGAACATCACCCGGCACCCACGCGCGCAACCAGCCAAACTGAAACCAGTAGTCTGCTTGGTGCGCTCCCTCCTGTTCTCCTTGGCCCGGTCGGAACCGACCCAGATACCAATCCGGTCCGCTCATCAACATTTCTTCTCGCGACCGGATCGCTTTCTTGTCCCCTTCAGCGGAATGGGCGGGAACGGTCAAAACGGCAAACGCTATCACACTGGCTGCCGCGACTATAACCAACTTTCTGAGCGAGATCCTGATCGCAATCATCGCTTCTTTACCTCCATGAAGTGCTTATATCTAGCAGCTTGTTTATCATCACTCAGCTCAAGTTCAGGATGCTTAGACACCGCAGCTAGTTGACTTGGTTCTGGGTGCCGAACTGCGTTATCAATGAGCAGCCTATGGGCATCGCTTCAACCCTTCGCGAATTTCTTGCAGCGCCAGCCGTCGTCGCTGCTGGCTGTTCTAGACTTGCCGACACCAAGAGTGCGACATCCTTGGAATAGGCTGTATGATGGATCGAAAACGGGACAACGGGTTGAACCGGCAAACCGTTCCATTCCTGTGCATGGGCCGATTGGCTGCTCAGCGCACCCAAATCCCTTCGGTGAGACACGCCATTTCTCCAAGCTCCACAGTTCCTCGACAATCATTCGCAAGCGAACGAAATGCCCGGCCCGAAGCCGTTCGTCTCACCCGAAGCTTTGCGGCGCTCGGTATACCCAATTCCGCCTGCTTCAAAATCGCGACACTCTGCTCCGACGCGAATCGGTCCTTTTTCATAGCAAAACCCTCCCTCTCCTGGGTCAGATTTTGCCGAAGACTAGACTTTGTAGTGGAGCAAGAACACGAGGTCCCATCACGTTCAAGGCGTGTCACGTCGCGGCGAACCGCGACCTGACATACGAATTGGTTGGGCATCTTCTCTCTGAGAACCCGGCGAGGACGGCTCCCATTGTAATCCAGGCTCCAAGCTCTGATGATCCCTTGGCGTCACTCAGCGTCATGAACCAATGGGCATTCAGGCATTCTTGCCTGAAGAGGCCATTGAACGACTCGACGTGAGCATTGTTGACGGGTTTCCCGCGTTTGGAGGCGTCGCTCCGCAGACGGTTCTGATAACCCTATAGGTCCATCACATGGAGCTGTGAAACTTGATCTGTCGTAACCTGAGGCTTATAGGCCGTCGTTACTCGCGGCCCATGGCCGAGCACCGAGTGGGGTCGCCGCGTGTCGTACTCCCCCCGCCACTGCTCGAACACGATCTGTCCTCCTTCAGGGAATAGAAGATTTCTCCATTCAAGCATTAATCCCTCAGCTTCCCGTTGGAGCTCTCGCAGTAGCCGTTCTCCGAAAGACACCCTGGCTCCATGGGCCGCATTCGGCTGCCTGGCCTGGCCAGCGATCGCCGGAGTTCTTCCCACCCTTCTTGCTCTTAAACTGTGGCGCTCCTCAGTTCCATCGAAAGGTCAGCGGCCCACTTGCTCGACTCCGCATTCGGGTCCCAACAAGCGCTTGGCAATCGTGTCGATTACCTGCCTGGATCCGCGGAACGCCCAGAGTTGGCTCGTGTCTGCGTGGCTTTTGCACCCGGTGCCCGCTCCGATCCCGGGGGCGTGATACTCGAGCTCGGTGAATTCGCCTTTGAACTGTCCAGACGGGATGCTGACACCGCAAGCGTGCATCGAGTAGCCCAGGTCCTCGAGTTCGGTCCATGGCACGTCCACGTATTCCCCGGAGGGATTTATGAAATAGTTACGGATCACTAGCGCCAGCTGATCGCCCGCCGGATAACAGTAGCCCACCCGGCCTGTCCCGACCACCGCGCGGACGCCGATCTTCTCATGGCCCACCGTGCGCGTCCTATAGCGGACCGCGTGATCGGTGATAATCAGGTTGTCCGAAGCGATTCTGCCTATGAAGATCTTGGGTTCTACCCTCGTATAGGTCGTGACGAAAAGATCCCCCCCGTGGGGCAGTTGAAGCAGGTCCCAGATGCCGACCTGGACCGGACGGTTCGCCGAATCCCCCACCAGGGCCAAGGTTGTAATCTGAGTAAGCCCACCGTACTCGTAGTCAAGGCCGCGGAGATCCCGTTCGTGGCGGAGCGGGTTCGGAGCTGAACTGACGGCCTTGGTGAATTCTAATTCAGCCTCCTGCTTCGTCCGGTAAAAGTGTAGAGTGAACCGGCTCGCAAGCCCTACCGAATCTGCTGTCTTCACGACCCGATAATTGCCCGGATCGAATTTGCCTGGTATCCGGTACCCCGCTAAGTCCACATTCGGGTACTCCGGGAAGAAAACGTCCACCTCGGGGGCTAGCCAGGTTCGGTTCCCGCCGGAATTGTGCCATGCCGATTCGTAGAGTTCGCGGGCCGTTTCTGGCCGCTCGAGGGCCGCGTGGTTCCAGAAGAAGTTCTCGTCATTACGAGGGGTGAACAAACCCACGATTCGGGCACCGTGGGGCAGCACTAACACCCTGCTGCCGTCGGGGCTCGTAAATAACTCCGTTGCCTTTCCGACCTCCTGCAAAGTCTGAACCAGTTTGTTGAAATTCATGCTCTTCTCCTCCATGTCCAGCAAGATTAGCCGCGGTCACTGTCGGCTGGTGAAGCCCCGCCGACTTCAACAGTGCGGCATCCTTAAATAAAATCGTTGTACGACGGGCCGAAACAGAAACGGGCGCTTGAAGCGGTTAACCCACCCACTGCCGTACATCGGCTGATCGGCCTGCTCACGCAACTAAATCCCTTCGGATGATTCGCTGCCCATCCCTCCCAAAGCCTTTGACAATGCTTCGCAAGCCAGGCAGGTACCCGGCCCACAGTCGTCTGTGTCACCTACGGTGTGGCCGCGGTGGTCGGGCATGGTTAAGAACACGGCAAACCGCAAGGGCAAAAGTATTACCTGGGTGTGGCGTCGGGAAGCCCGCCATCGACGGGGATGGTGGCCCCGGTGGTGGGCGTCTGGCGCATGGCAAAAAAGAGCACAGCCTTGGCCACATGCCGGGCCGTGATGGTGGCCTTGAGC
>JACQNR010000465.1 GCA_016202975.1 Acidobacteriota bacterium | reverse complement strand
ATGGCAAAGGTTCGCTCGGCGAGCCGACCCAGGGAGCTTGAAGAAAAATCACTCGAAAACGACGTGGCGCTGCGCGTTCCGGCAAACACGCGCAGGCCCAGAGCCTTGGAGGCCGCTTCCTTCAGGCTTTCGATCTTCCCGAGCCGGACGACGGTCGAAAACTCGTCCGCCTCGCGCACCACGACGTCGGCCGCCGTCGCGCCCGCGCGCGTGGCTCGTCCGACCAGCTCTACGGCGATCGCTTCGAGAGAGTTGTTAATCATGGTTAGCAGGGTGACGAGTGCCAAGTGACGAGTGACGAGCGAAAGGATGAAGACTGAAGAATAAAGGATGAAGTATGAGGGTAAACGACGTTGCGAGGCGGAATCGCATTCATTTCATCCTTCAGCCTTCACACTTCACATCTGGCATTTGGCTCGTCACTCGTCACTGAAAAGAGGTTCCGCCCCTTGGCGCTGTCCCACCCACGGTCAGATGGCTGAGCTTGATCGTCGGAATTCCGACGCCCACCGGAACGCTTTGGCCGTCCTTGCCGCAGGTGCCGATGCCGGGGTCGAGCTCAAGATCGTTGCCAACCGCGGTAACGCGCGTGAGTGAGGTCGGCCCGTCGCCAATCAGCGTCGCGCCTTTTACCGGTGCGGTGACCTTGCCGTCTTCGATCAAGTAGGCTTCGGAAGCGGAAAAAACAAATTTGCCGTTGGTGATGTCCACCTGCCCGCCGCCGAAAGACACCGCATAGAGGCCACGCCGCACGGATCGAATGATGTCCTGCGGGTCGTCCTTCCCCGCCAGCATATAAGTATTGGTCATGCGCGGCATGGGAATATGCTCGTAGCTCTCGCGGCGGCCGTTGCCCGTCAAACAGCTCTTCATCAGGTTGGAGCTTAACCGGTCCTGAAGATAACCTGTCAGGATGCCATTTTCGATCAACACGGTTTTCTGCGTAGCGTGTCCTTCGTCGTCCACGTTGAGCGAGCCGCGACGCGAGGGGATCGTCCCGTCATCGACCACCGTGCAAATTTCCGAGGCGACGCGCTGTCCGATCCGGCCGCTGAACGCCGAGATGCCCTTTCGATTGAAGTCCGCCTCCAGACCGTGCCCGATGGCTTCGTGGAGCAGGATGCCCGGCCAGCCCGGCGCCAGCACCACTTCCATTTCTCCCGCGGGAGCGTCAAGCGCGCCGAGCTGCACAATCGCCTGGCGCGCGGCTTCCGCGGCAAAATGCTCGGGCGATTTGTCGCCCTGAAAAAATTCCAGCCCGACGCGCCCGCCGCCGCCGCTTGAGCCCGATTGCCGCTTGCCGTTCTCCTCTGCAATGGTGAAGATCGAAAACCGCACCAGCGGCTGAAGGTCCGTCACCACGCGGCCGTCGGAGGCGGCAATCAGCACGTGACGGACCTGGTCGCCGTACGTCACCCGAACCTGCCGGATGCGCGCGTCAAAGGCGCGGGCCGCGAGGTCGCCGCGCCGGACGAGCTCCAACTTATCGCTCAGCTCGCGGTCCGTGGAGGGCGTCGGAATGGCGTAGAAATTGTGCCCAGACTCGACCGTGCTCAGGCCCACCGTCGAAACGCGCGCCGGGCCGCTGGCGATTCGGGCTGCGATGCGCGCCGCCTTGAAAATCTTGTCCGGGCTCAAATCGTCGGAATAGGCATAGCCCGTCTGGTCGCCCGCCAGGACGCGGATGCCGCAGCCCGTCGAAATGCCTTCCGTTGCCTGCTTGACCAGCGACTCGTCAAGGAGGATGGAGGACATGGTAGTGTATTCGAAATAGAGATCGGCGTAGTCACCGCCCTCGGAGAGCGCCGCCGCCAGGTACTTGCCGAGATCGTTCTGGGTGAGACCGTAGCGGTCGAAGAAGAATCGGTCTTGTTCAGCCATGAATCCAGCTCTCGATTGGTACGGGAATCCTGAAGCCGCTTTGTTTTCCTGAATTTCCACAGTAGCACGCGCCCAGAGTCGTGTCAATTTTGGGCCGCCGAGTGGCGTCTCAATTTGAAGTAGCCTCGACCTCCATGGAGGGCGGGGCCGGCTGTGAATGCCCCCTAAGGCTAGGCGCTACAGTGGGTTGGAGAAGTGCCAACCCTGTGGGCCGAACACGCTTCTAAATACACATGGGCGCTGTAAAGCGTCCTTAAGCGACGGGCGAGCAATCTATGAAAAAACGGAGGTGTACAGTGAAACTCAAGATTCTTGCTACGTTATTCGTTGCCGGGGCGTTATGCCTGGGCACAGTTGAAGCTCAGGCCGGGCCCTTACGCTATGCCGGCAAGAAGATCTCCCAGGGATCTTCGGCCGTGGCGGGCGTCGCCGTTGACGGCGTCCAAGCCGCGGGCGATGGGATGGCCGCCGGCGGGAAGGCTACGGGAGGCGCCCTCAAGACGGGAATCACCGGCATCGGCAAGGGCGCGAAGGCAACCCCGGGCCTCGCCGCGCGCGGCGTGAAGGGCGCGGGCAAGGGCATCGCTAAGGCGATCTGGTAATCAGTCCGCGCCTCTTTAGTCTAATCGCCCTTTCGACGCAGGGCCGCCCGGCGGAATTCTGACGGGCGGCCTCCCCCTTAGAAAATGACTCGAGGTCGGCATGGGGGATTCCTCCGCGTAATTGCTCAGTTATATGCCCCCTGGAAGTCGTCCCGCACAATTTGACTCTGGAGGCTACATTTGTTAGACTAGTGAATCCGGGGTGGGCGAGGAACGGTGTGCCGGAAGCTGCAGCATAAGAATCTGTAGGTTTGAATATCAATGTTGATCCGCCATATGCAGGGAGTAGGCGTCGTGAAAAAGTGACGTAGGCTGGTAT
>JACQNR010000050.1 GCA_016202975.1 Acidobacteriota bacterium | reverse complement strand
ATTCGCCATTCCGCACGCCGCTTGTTTCGCCCTGATCAGTATCGTGAGCGCATTCGGAAGCCTGGCGGTGGCGTGCTATACGATCAGCATCCGGATAGTCATATTTTTCCTTCTTCCCGCATGGGGACTGAGCGGCGCAGCGGCCACGCTGGTCGGCCAGAGCCTTGGAGCCAAGCTACCTGAGCGCGCAGAGAAATCGGTATGGAAGACTGGAACCTACAACATGCTGCTGCTGGGCGGAGAAGGACTGTTTCTCATCATCTTTGCGGGCCCGGTGATTCGCCTCTTCACCCATGACCCCGCGATTATTCCGTTGGGCGTTTCCTGCCTGCGCATTCTGAGCCTTGGAAACGTCGGCTACGCCTACGGCATGGTGATGCTGCAGGCCTTCAATGGCGCGGGAGACACCACCACGCCCACGGTGGTGAATTTCTTCGGCTTCCTCTTGTTTGAAATTCCGCTGGCCTACGCGATGGCCATTAAGCTGGGGATGCGTTCGGACGGCGTTTCGTGGGCGATCCTGATTGCCGAAAGCTCCATCGCCGCAGTCAGCATCCTCCTGTTTCGCCGCGGAAAGTGGAAAGGTCAAAAGATCTAGCCTCTAAACCGATGCTGATGTCCTCAACCACCCCTGTTTCCCCTCCTTAGCATGGAGGGGAGCATGCCATCAAACTCCCCTCCTGAATGAGGAGGGGGTTAGGGGGTGGTCTTCTTTGTCGTGCGGGGTTACGGCGTGCCGTGCCCGCTGCAAAGGCAGCGCCTCACCGCCGGGACACGGTGGATTGTTCCTATCGCAGACAACAGAAAATGAAATCGGCTCCACCCGCCAAATCACCTCGATCATTGAGGACTTGGATGATGATACGTCCTGGACGAGTCGTTGAGACGTCAGGGGCCCATGTCCGTGTCTGGCAAATTTGGGCGTTCGTCGGGACTCAGCTCATGAACCAGCCACCGTTGACATTGATCGTCTGACCGTTGATGTATCCATTCCAGGCAAGCATCACAGCCACTTCCGACACCTCGCTCGGCGATCCGAATCGGCCCACCGGGATGTGGCCCGGACGCGCATTGGGATTGGACGTCACCATATCGGTTTCGATCAGCGCCGGAGCGATGGCGTTGACTGTGATGCCTTCTTTCGCCAATCGCTGGGCATAGAAATGCGTCATGCCGAGAATGCCAGCCTTCGAGGCAGCGTAATGCGGGCCGACGACTCCTCCCACCTGTGCTGCGACCGAAGATAGATTGATGATGCGGCCCCACTTGCGAGCTCGCATGGCGGGCAGCGCAGCTTGCGTCACCAAGAAACAGGACTTCAGATTCGTGGTGATGATCTCGTCCCAATCGAGTTCGGTGATCTCCTCAATGGGCTGCGGACGCGCGATGCCCGCATTGTTTACGAGAATGTCGATAGGGCCTAGCTGTGCTCCAGCCCCGTCGACGAGTCGTGTGACATCCTTCGCAACGGACACGTCTGCTTGGATACACACACATCGTCGCCCTAATTGTCGGATCTGCGATTCGACGGCTTCTGCTTCCCCCGCGCGGTGCTGAAAGTTGAGTGCGATGTCAGCCCCGGCTTCGGCCAGCGCCCGTGCGATGGCGCGCCCGATTCCCCGACTCGAACCTGTGACCAGGGCGACTCTACCCTTGAGCTCCTCCATCACAAGAGAATACACGTTTTCGATTTCGGTCGCATGCCGACGGGACGATGGTTTAGAAAACCTTTTCCCCTGGACTGTTCTGTATTGCCATCGGTTCTCGTCACAGCGGGTAGCGCGGAACCTCGCATTCCGGAGACTCTGCGGCACTTCCTCTCGAAAAACGAACCGCAGATTTCGAGAAAACTGAACTCAGCGCTACCTTGCTTTCACATGATCACCGGCGATTGGGACATCGCCGCTACAGCGGAAGCCCGTACGGGCACCGCGCATCGTGCGCCTACGAACACGGCGGGAGCGCGAAGCGCTCCCCTACCCCGTCCGCCCCTCACGCTGCGCCGACATTGTCCACGGTCGTGATTTCGCTGAGGCGCTTGAGGTCGAGCACCATTTTTCCGGCGGCGTCGACCTCAAACGCCGGAAGGAAGCGCGCGCCCCAGACCACCTCATCGTGCCGGTAGGAGTGGCGGACGTGAACCGTCTGGAAGAATGTATCGTCGAACGCCTTGATCAGAATCAGAAACTCGGCCTGCAGGCGCGCCAGGTCTTCGGTGCGCAGGCCCCAGAGGGGGCTCGTGTTGTCGACGGGATGCACGAGGGTCCAGGTGAGTGGAAGAAACTGAATGGCGGAGCGCTCGACCGATAGCGGCCGGTACTTGCGTTTCATTCCGTCATTGTTGGATTCGACGGTGGCGAAAAGGATGAGCGCTTCGATTTCCATCAGGTTATTGCTGCGGCGGTTGGCGATGCGGAATTGCAGGCTGGTACCCCCTTCGTACGGTGCGATGATCATGTGCGCGCTGAACGCCAGGCGCGCGGCAGGACGCGAGAAACGCCCAAAGACCAGGCCCGTCACGATGGCGAACCCCATCAGGCCAAGCAGCGCCTCGAAGGACGCGAGAATATTCGCCACCCATCCCTCGGGAGAAAGCCGCCCATAGCCCAGCGTGGTGAGCGTTTGGGCGCTGAAGAAGAATGCGGTCTCGAAGCGCTCCATGGTCGTCACGGCCCCCGCCCCGCGCAGGTGCTCGACGCCAATCGCCAGGTAGATCAGCGCAAAAACCAGGTTGGCAAACGCGTAGGCGGTGAAAATCATTGCGACGAACACCGGCCAGCGGACGTTGAGCATGAACAGGTAGGGATGGATGTCCCGAATCGTCATGCCGCGCCGGCGCACGTTGAATTGCCCGTCCCGGTTGATGATGCGGTCGAGCTGCCCGCGATAGGTTTGCGTGAAGCCCGGGTCGAAAGTTGGTTTTTTCATGGCATCATGTAGCGGCGAACTGCGCTCGCCGCTATTCGCCCGACCGCTGCGAGCGTTCGTGGAGGATCATCCACGACGTGCCGAACTTGTCGCGCAGCATCGCAAAGCGATAGGCGAAAAACGTCTCCTCCATCGGCATATAGATTTGCCCGCCATCAGAGAGCAGGGCATAAATTCGCTCCGCCTCGCCGCTACTTTCGACGCTGAGCGAGAGATAGGCACTGCGCATAGGCTGAAAGCGGTCCGGCGGCACGTCCGCCCCGTAGAGTTCCGTTTCACCCAGGGCAAGACGGGCGTGGAGGACCGTGTCTTTCATTCCTGGCGCAACTTCACCCGAGTTTGGCGCCTCGCCGCGAGTCATCATCATCGTGATCTGTCCGCCCAAATGCTTTTCGTAAAACTCAAACGCCCCCCTGCAATTTCCGCCATAGTTGAGAAAAGTGTGCAGTTTCACGGTTCATCCTTTCGCTGAACAGGCATCATCGCGCAAGCATCGCCAGCCGCGCCTGGTAGTTATCGACCAGCAGCCCCTCGTAACCGTGCGGCGTGCCGTCCCAGGCGTTCCAATTATAGGTCGTGCCGAAAGTGCTGGCCTACGAAATTTCATTTCCTCTCGCCGTAAACCCGTGCCAGGTGAATCGCGCTCTTCCCCTTGATGTACTCGATCACTCGCGAAACCGAATGCTTCGGTTGGATCGCAATCATCATGTGCACATGGTCTGGCATCAGATGCCCTTCCTCAATCCGGCTCTCCTTCTGCTCGGCCAACCGCCGGAACACTTCTCCCAGATACCGCCGCAGTTCCTTGTACAACACCTTCCGACGGCATTTCGGGATGAACACGACGTGGTACTTGCACTCCCATTTCGTATGGTTTAGGCTTCCCTGTTCGTCCATCGT
>JACQNR010000464.1 GCA_016202975.1 Acidobacteriota bacterium | reverse complement strand
GACTTCTGCTCGACCAAGGAGCCGATTCATGAAAACCTACTTTGATTCCGACGCCTCACTTGATCCCCTGCGCAATCAAACCCTCGCCATCATTGGCTACGGAAATCAGGGGCGCGCGCAGGCGCTGAACCTTCGTGATTCCGGCCTGAGCGTGATCGTCGGCAACCTTCAGGACGAAAGCGCCAAGCAAGCCGAAAAAGACGGCTTCCCGGTGCACTCGATTCCGGAAGCGGTCGAAAGAGGCGATGTGCTGGCTCTCCTGATCCCTGACGAAGTGCAGCGGAAGGTTTATGACGACGTGATCGCGAAGCGATTGCGGCCGGGCCAGACGCTGGACTTCGCGACCGGCTACAACATTCATTTCGGCATCATCGCGCCGCCCAAAAACATCGATGTCATCATGGTCGCCCCACGCATGATGGGCGCCATGGTGCGCTCGTCGTTTGAGCGCGGAGAAGGTTCGCCGGCCTTCATCGCCGTCGCCCAGGACGCCACTGGGAAGGCCCTAGAAAAAGCCCTGGCGTGGTCGCTCGGCATCGGAGCGACGCGCGCGGGCGTAGTCGAAACCACCTTCGCCGAGGAAGTCGAACTCGACCTTTTCCAGGAGCAAGCCTTCTGGCCGATTATTCTGCGCAATATCGTGGACACGTTTGAGTTTCTCGTCGAAAAGGGTTATCCGCCCGAAATCGTGGCGCTCGAAATGTACGGCACCGGTGAAGCCGCCGAAATCTTCGGCGAAATGGCGCGCGCGGGCCTGTTCAAACAGATGAAGCTGCATTCCCCGACCAGCCGTTACGGCACGCTCTCCGGCGCGCAGAACCTTCCCTTCCGAGATCAGTTGCGTCCGTTTATGAGCCAGGTTCTGGACCAGGTCCGCGACGGGCGCTTCGCCCAAAAGTGGCAAAAGGAGCAGCAGGCGGGATACCCCGTCTTCAAAAGGCTCGTCGCCGAGGCGGAGGCTCACCCCATCAATGAAGCGGAGGTACGGATGCGCAAGTTGTTAAAGTTCAAAACCGAATAGACTTCTTCATCCCGCATGCCGGGAGCTTCCGGCCCTGGCGAAATTCATTGGAAGCCTTATGACCGACATATACCGGAACTACATTGCTGGCGAGTGGGTGGAATGCCAGTCCAAGAAAACTTTCCTCAACATCGATCCTGCCAACACCGACGAAGTGGTGGGCACTTTCAATCTTCAACGGCCGAGGACAAGCTGAGGACCTGTGACGCCGCTGCCAAGGCGCAGCCTGGGCCGCGAGCGCGTCCACCGCGCCAAATCGCGCTCGAAATCCTCGGCGACCAGGCGCCCGATATCAAGATGTCTCCGCTGGGGAGCAAGGATCTGGGAATGCCCGAAGTTTAGCCAAAACCCGCGCCCGGAGCGAAATGTTTGGATTGTGACTTTGTTTCACAAAGTACTTGACAACAACTCGCAATGCTGTATGATGGCTGTCATGAGGCCTTGCACTCCCACTCGACAAGGTTTCCGGCGGGCACCACAGCTCGACGATCAGGCGATCGAGAACATCCGCTTCATGCGCGAGACCATGGAGCGCTCGACATCCTTCACGGCGGTTCCCGGCAAGGGAGGCATGGCCATGGGCGCGACGGCACTGGCCGCGGCGCTCATCGCCATGCGCACCACCACACCGGAAATGTGGCTCGCCACATGGATGCTCACCGCCCTCGTGGCGCTTGCCATCGGCGTCGGTGCCATGAGCCTCAAGGCGCGAGCGGCAAACCTCCCTATGTTTTCGGGCGCCGGGCGCAAATTTGCTCTCAGTCTCTCGCCGCCTCTTCTCGCCGGAGCATTCCTCACCGTCGCCCTTTACAGCCAGGGGATGATGAATCCCCTTGCCGGAATGTGGCTGCTGCTCTACGGTGTGGGCGTGGTGACGGCCGGGACGTTTTCCGTGCGCGTCGTACCTCTGATGGGCCTCTGCTTGATGGTGCTGGGCGGTGCGGCGCTCTTCTCCCCCGCGACCTGGGCGAACGCTTACCTCGCCGCAGGTTTCGGCGGAGTGCACACGATTTTTGGATTCATTATCGCCAGGAGGCACGGTGGCTAGACTCGCGCCACAGCCAATTCCGCAACCAGAGATGAAACGCGCGCACCGTCGCGCCTCGCGTCCGGCCGGTGCGGGCGCGCCTCTGCTCGACCCGCTCGTCCACGAGCGCGTGCGCCTGGGCATCGTGAGCGCGCTCGCTGTGAACGCGTCGGTGACCTTCCCGGATCTGAAGAAATTGCTCAACACCACGGACGGCAATCTGAGCGTCCACGCCCGTAAGCTGGAGGAGGCAGGATACATTTCCTGTACCAAGTCGTTCGATGGGCGCATCCCCAAGACCGAGTACCGGTTGACGGCCACGGGGCGCCAGGCGCTCGAACGATATCTCAACGAAATGGAAGGCCTCATCGACGCGGCGAGAAAGCCGCGGGCCTGAACGGCTCTCTTTTTTTGCCTGGAGACTTTATGAAACAAAGTGCTTGGGATTCGGAATCGAACCGCTCGCTCCACGTGGCCATCATTATGGACGGCAGCGGGCGCTGGGCGACCAGCCGCGGGCGGCCGCGGGAGGAGGGGCACGAAGCCGGCGCGGCGGCGGTGCGGCGCACCGTCGAAGCGGCCGAGCATCTTGGCCTCGGCACCCTCACGCTCTTTGCCTTTTCGGGAGACAACTGGCGCCGTCCTTCCCGCGAAGTGGCGAACTTGATGCATATCTTTGAGGAATACTTCCGCCGCGATCTCCCTCGCTGGATTGAATCCGGAACGCGCCTGAGCGTCGTCGGCCGCCGCGACCGCTTTGCGCCGCAGCTTCAGGAAGCCATCGAAATCGCCGAGGCTTACACGGCCGAAGGCCGGGGGCTCCACCTCCGAATCGCGCTCGATTACTCCGGCCGGGACTCCATTCTGCAGGCGGCGCGGCTGCTCCGACGGCGGTTTGTCGAGCCGACGCGCGAGGCCTTCGCCGGGCTGCTGGGTGAAATCACCAACTCCGGCGGACCCTCACCCGACATCGACTTGCTCATTCGTACCGGCGGCGAGCTCCGCATGAGCGACTTCATGCTTTGGGAAGCAGCCTATGCGGAACTCATCTTCACCGATCAACTCTGGCCCGACTTCTGCGGCGCCGATCTGGTCGCGGCGGTGTGTGAATATCACACGCGCGACCGCCGCTTCGGTCGCATCGAAGAACTCATCGCCAGCTGAACTTCAAAACTCTTTCCGATTCCAGGAGCGCAGGCTATGGATGAAAAGCAAAACCTCGCCGTTCGCATTGCAATAGTTTCGCTCGCGCTCGGAGTATTGGGGGACGCCCTGTTGCGCGGGACTCCCTGGGGCCTTAATTTCGCGCTGTGGGTGCTGATGCTCGGGGCGTTCATCGCCACGCTCGGCTGGCGAAACCACGGTCTTGCGGGCGGAGGGTCCGCGCTTCTCGTCCCCGTGCTGCTGGTCGCCTGCGCGTTTCCCTGGCGCGACTCTCTGACGCTGAATCTGCTCAGTGTTCTGGCCCTGCTCGTCGCCTTCGCCATCATCATCTTGCGTGCCCAGGGGGGAGCGATGTCACGGCGTTTCATCTGGACTACGTCCTCGGCGGTTTTGTTGCCGCACTGAACGCGTGCTTTGGCGGCTTCCGGCTCCTCTTCGGAGATCTCCCGTGGAGGAGGCTCTCCGGAGGCACGCTCACGGCGCGCAGCCTGAAGTAGATAACTGGCGATCCTGGAACTACTCCCGATCTCGAGCTCAGGACTCAGTCCGCGCGAATGTGACTATGCTCCGGCCCGTCGCCTGTCCCGTAAGCTCGAAGTCCGACTAGTGCCGCGTCACGTAAATAGGTGAAACATTAGCTCGCGGCGGAAGGGCACGGCTTCAGCCGTGCCGGTCTAGATGGGGCGATGCTTCCAAGGGCCTTTAGGCCCTGAGGGTTACGGCCTCAGCGGCTGAAGCCGCGGTCAGTTTGGGTGACCCTTGTCGGCACGGCTGAAGCCGTGCCCTAACGCAATGCAAGTTTCACTTTCTTCGGTAACGCGGCACTAGTCAACTGCGACCCAGGCAGCCATGGGGTGAGGTATGGAAATCAACAGCATCGTAATCTTGAGCCTGAGTTCTCCCAAGGAGAAAATCTGGGGCCAACTGGTGTCGTTGACCTCCGCCGGGGTTTCGATTCGCGGCATCGATATCAATTCTTTTGATGATTTCGTCCGCCAGGTCATCAATCAGGAAGAAAACACGGTCGGTCTCGCGTCGGTGTTCTTTCCCATGCACCGGGTGGAACGCATCGCGT
>JACQNR010000458.1 GCA_016202975.1 Acidobacteriota bacterium | reverse complement strand
TCTCTGGCCGAGGGAACGCACCCGAGCGCCAGGATCGAGAGGAGAACCAATCCGAATGGTGCTGAGCGTGCGGTGCGCCGGGCCATGCCAGCCTCCACGGCGTCAGGGAAAGTTGGTCAAGGACGAACGTAGAGATAGATTTTCTTGCTGTAGCCCGCTTCAGACATCACATCCTCCGTCTTGCTGGGCTCCCAGCCGGGAATCTTGAAATCGTGCGTCACCACGCGCGTGCCCGGACGGAGGTCGCGCTCCAGAATTGGCCTCAAGCGCTCGTTGACGCTGGTCAGAAGATAGAGCGTCACGACGGTCGCGGGTTTCAGATCCACCTTGTACATGTTCATGTGGAGTATCTTGGCGCGATCCTGAAGGCCCAGCTCTGCGATGCGCGCCATCGACTTCTTGTAGAGCTCATCCTCGATCTCCACCCCGACGGCCTGGGCATGGTACTTTTGCGCTGCCATGATGACGATGCGACCGTCTCCGGAGCCAAGGTCGTAAACATGATCGTGCTTGTCGACGCGCGCGAGCTGAAGCATGGCATCGACCACGCTCTCGGGTGAGGGCACGAACGGAGCAAGGCGATCCTTGCGATCTTCCTCGGTTAGCCCTTCGTCCTGAATGGGTCGGGCGAGCAGGAGCGAACACGCCACGGCGATCAGTGCCACAAATTGAAGAGGAACAAGAATGCGGAGGTTGCGTCGCATAGACCCTCCCGGGGTCGGGGATGATTCCAGGGACTATTCTACAAATCCCACGGATGCATGTCGAGCCTGACTCTACAATGTGGAAACAGAGTAGGATATACGGTCGCTTGCCCCTGGCACCTTCGTCAGCCAGGGTGTCCGCGCAGGCATTGGCACGAATCGAAAAATATGAATCAGCCCGCCCTCCGCAAGGAATTGACGCTCATCGCCGCGACGGCACTCGTCGTCTCAAACATGATCGGGACAGGCATCTTTACGACCACGGGGTTTCTCGCCGGCGACTTGGGACGCCCCTCGCTGGTCTTGGGAATCTGGCTCGTCGGCGCGGTGATGGTCCTTGCCGGGTGCCTGTCCTACGCAGAACTCGGGATCAACTTTCCCCACTCCGGAGGTGAGTACGTTTATCTCCGAGAAGCCTGGGGGCCCGCCTGGGGCTTCATGACCGGTTGCGTTTCCTTTCTTGCCGGGTTCTCAGCCCCTGTCGCGCTGAGCGCGATGGGTTTTGCGGAGTATTTGAGCACCTTCTACCCGGCGCTGCGCGTCAGTCAGGAAGGCCCGAAGGTTTTGGGGATCCTCCATATCACCCCCGGACCCCTGCTCGCTATAGCTCTCATCGTGGGGTTTGCGTTCATCAATATTCTAGGCGTTTCGCTCGCCGGGCGTCTGCAGAGCACATTGACCGTCATGACTCTCGTGGTGCTTGCGCTCTTCCTGGTGCTTGCTTTCGCCATCGGTGATGGGCATTGGCAGAATCTGGCGCTGGAGACGGCACGCGCCTCCCGGCATTCAATCCCGGCGCAATTCGCCGCGTCACTGGTTTTTGTGATGTTCGCTTATAGCGGCTGGAATGCCGCGGCGTACGTTGCCGAAGAATTGAAAGACCCGGAGCGAGCGTTACCCCTGGCGCTCCTTGGAGGGGCAGGCTTGGTCGCCTTGCTTTACTTTGCGCTGAATGTAGCGTTTATTTACGCCTTGCCGCTCGCATCATTGAAAGGCGTGGTGCCGGTGGGCGCGACGGCGGCCCGCGCGCTTTTCGGCGACCGCGTCGGCGGGTTCTTCGTCATTGTGATGGCCTTGGCGCTCTTCGGATGCATCAGTGCCATGTCCCTTGTCGGCCCACGCGTCACTTTCGCCATGGCCCGTGACGGGGCCTTTTTTGAGAGCGCCGCGCGCTTGCACCCTCGCTGGCATACGCCCGTTCTCGCCATACTCTTCCAATCCGCTGGAGCGTCGGTGTTGGTTCTGACAGGAACTTTCAAGGCGCTCATCGCTTATGTGGGATTTGCCCTGGTGCTTTTCGCATCGCTGGCCACGGCGGGACTGTTCCGCCTGAGAAAGCGCCCCGGCTGGAAGCGCACGGCCGCTGTGAATTGGTGGTACCCGTTGGTGCCGATGCTGTTCCTCCTTTCCACCACATGGATGCTGATATTTTCACTCACGCTCTATCCAAAGGAGTCAGCGCTTGGACTGCTGACCATTGCACTCGGCGGCGTGATATATCATTTGAAGTATCGCAAGGCGGCGGTCGCGAAGGAGCACGTCGCTCGTGAATAGTCAAATCCAGAGAATGCATCCGGGGCGCGCCGCCCGCGGGCGAGCTCCGGGCATCTGCCGAGTCGTCCTGGCAGAAGTCCTCCTCACGCTAGCGAGCTCGATATCGGCCAATGCCGGCAGCACAGCGGCTGCGGTCGAACGGCCAGTCTCCTACGAGCTTGATCTGCGCGCAACGGCCACGCATATGGCCGGGGTGACGATGATCGTCCCGGAGGCAAAGGCGGGGACTCAGGTGCAGTTTCCTGCCTGGAACGCCCTTTATCAGATCCGTGATTTTGTGCGAAACGTGTTCGATGTGCGGGCGCGATGTGATGGAGACAAAATTGAGCTCCTTCGCTTGGACCTCTACACGTGGAGCTCGGTCAACCGTGATTGCCGCACGCTAGAGCTTCGTTATGCCGTCTACCTTGACGAGGACAGTGTCTTTTCCAGCGAATTGAATAAGGAACACGCTTATCTGAATCTCGCCATGGCTTTGTTTTATCTCCCCGAGGACCGCGGGCGCCCGGTTCGAGTTCGGTATACCTACCCTGAGAAATGGAAACTTGCCACATTACTTCCTGGCCCGGATGACGAGGGTTGGTTCTCCGCTGCGAATTACGACGATCTGGTGGATAGCCCCACTGAGGCCGGCATGTTTGAGGATTTGCTCTATGAACAGAATGGCGCCGAGTATCGCCTGGTCGTCCACTCGGGGCCGAAAGGGTTCGATTCGAAACGGCTCGTGGAATCGGTCAAGAAGATCACTTCGGCGGGAACAGCGTTGATGCGGGATGTTCCATTTACGCGCTACACCTTTATCTACCACTTTCAACGCGAGGGCGGGGGCGGCGGGATGGAGCACCGCGACGGGACAGCCATAACGCTCGTGGGAAAAAACATGGAAGGCGGCTGGCCTGCCCTCGAAAACATGACCGCACACGAGTTTACCCACGCCTGGAACGTCAAGCGCATCCGTCCCCAGAGACTCGAACCCGTCGATTACATCCGTGGTAACGATACGAGCGATTTGTGGCTTTGCGAAGGCGTCAACAACACGCTCGCCCAGTACATCCTTCTGCGCTCCGGGCTGATCTCCCAGGCATCTTTTTATGCGAATCTTGCCGGCGCCATCAACGGGCTGCACGAGAGGCCGGCGCGGATGTTTCTGAGTGTGGAGGACTCGGGGCGGGAAGCGTGGCTGGAAAAATACCCCGACTATCGCCGGCCCGAGCGCAGCATCTCGTACTACAACAAGGGCGAAATTGTGGGATTTCTACTCGATCTTGCCATTCGTCGGGCTTCGGGCAGCCAGTACAGCTTGGACGATTTCTTCCGCCGGTTAAATGACGACTTCGCGAAGCGGGGCCGCTTCTACGCCACCGACGACCTGCTCAGGGTCCTATACGACCTTGCGCCTGGGGGATGTGACTTCCACCAATTCTTCCGGGACAATGTCCAGGGAACGCAGGAACTCGATTTCGACACTTACCTCGGCTACGCCGGTTTGAAGCTGGAACGGACTCCCAGCGAAAAACCCAACCTGGGATTTGCCGTGGTTCGGAATTTCGGCGGGCCCTTTATCGTGCAGTCGGTCGAATCGGGCGGCAGCGCCGAAAGAGCCGGCCTCGAATCCGGCGACGAGCTGCTGGAAATGAACGGCGAGCCGCTGCGCCAATCGCCCCGTGAGCTCGTCAGCGGGCTGACGTCCGGAAGCGCGGTGCGATTCCGGGTTCGCCGCAACAATCGCGAAACGGTGATTCGATTCCGGGTCGATTCGGCGCCGGGGACCATCTACCGCGTTGAAAAAAACGGAAAGACTACAGGCGCTGAGAAAAATTTGCGCGACCACTGGCTTCAAGGAACCACGGTGTCCGCCGGAGAAGAAAAACCATGATCCGCACGGCGTTCGTCGTCCTCGCCGCCTGCGCCTATCTCCTGTTCGTTTTCACGCC
>JACQNR010000450.1 GCA_016202975.1 Acidobacteriota bacterium | reverse complement strand
ATTCGGGACGGCCTTTCGTTTTGTAGCGGAAGAATCGAGAGGTTCAAATTCAAGGCTGCAGATTGTATGGACGGGCTGCGGTATAATGCGCGCGATGACGCCCGAGATCCTTCACCTGCACACTTACATCCTGTTTCCATTCTCCATCGATAAACAGGCCGTGCTGGAAGTTCATGCCGAGATTTGGGAGCGGCATCCGCACTGGATCGAGGGACTCGATGAATGGATGACAGCGCACGGCTCGCGCCCCGATGCGCCGGTGATCGAACGGCTGGGCCGGTGGCAGCGGTCCGCCTATTCGCAGTTTGATATGGATTCCCCAGCGTATCAGGATATGGTCTTTTTCCATCCCTTTGTGCGGCGCGTCTTTTTTGACACCATTCAGACTCCAACGGTCGCGGGAGAAAAAGAAGCCCTGCTGCGCTGCTACACAATCCCCATTCCGGAGGGTTCCAGACTCTGGTTCGAAGGAAGGGATCAGAAAGGCCGCGGGGCGAAAGTCGAAGTGACCGACCTGCGCCTTTTCATGTTTGCGAATGGCATCGGCATTCTCTCTATCGGGATTGAGGCTCTACGCCTCTCGGCTACTGAAGCGCTCTGGATCAATGAGTCGCTGCGCAAAGTATATCCCTCCAGTGGTCGCCAGCTGCGCGAGTCGCGATCCTGCAACCGCATGGCCTTCATCCTGGAGAGGGGCGGACAAGAGGAAACCATCGCCGAGGAACGCTTCGAGACGGGCGAAATCAAAGGCTTCCACCCGCCTCTGGCCAGGACTCTCACCGCCCTGCTTTACTTTGCCAACTACGACCGCCTGGAAATCGAGCCGGTGCTCGACGAGCGGATGATCGTCTATACCTACGCGGCGCTGGACCCGGCCACTTTTCCCCCCGACTACTTACATTCAGAGGAGTACCAGGAACTGCTCAGCCGATTCCTTTACGTCGATCGCGCCGGCTCGGGCTATCGCTATGAGCCAGAATTCACGCGCAACCAGATGCAGCAGCACCTCTATCGTCGCTGGGCTCACCAGGGCACTTATTACGGCTTTACGAGCTACAGCAACATCACGGTGGCGCTCGGAAACTTTGACTGCGATGAACACGTCTTGCGCGAGGGCTTTTTGATTCACCGCATGTTCACGTCGCGCTATTACCTGATGGCGCTCGTCGCCCTGTTCTATCGCGCCACGCTGCTCGATTTCGCCGAACGCACCGCGCTCGTCTCCAAACAACTCTTCCTCGACATGGAAGACGGCCGCCTGACCCTGGACAAAATGCACCTGGCCAACCAACTGAGATCCGAATTCCTTCATTTCTCCAATTACTGGTTCTTTGATGAGCTCGCCAACAAGGACGAGGAAACCGAGCACTTCGAAATGCAGTGCCGCGGGTATCACATCGCATCGAAGAAGGCGGAAGTGGAAGAAGAGATTGAGAAACTGGATGCCCTGCTTCACTCGTTTTCGCAGTTGCGCAATACCGAGGCCGTGAACCGCCTGGCCATGCTGAGCCTCATCTTCGGCGCCGGCGCGGTGCTCACGGGATTCTTCGGGATGAATTTCGGACGCGACTTTGCGAAAGTCTTCTTCGAACCCGAGCCGCCCTTCCTGGCCACCCACTACACCGCCCTCTTAGTCGTCGCGTTTTTGGCGCTCGGCGCGCTGGCTTTCGGGTTTTATGTGGTCATTTCCAACTGGTCGGATTACAAGGAGATTTTGACGCCGCGCTCGCCCCATTCGGCGCGAAGGAAAGGAAGCGGCAAACAAGGATGAACGCCGTGCCTCGGTACGCGGACCCTGGGTCAATTCGGTGGGGGAATGAAAGAGCGCAGGTGTTTTCAGCCGGAGCAAGCTTGAATGCCAAGCAATCCACAAAGCTGGTCAATGAGCAATACTTAGGAAGCCAAGGCCAACAATTAGACAAAAAATCCAATGCAGCGCATTTGCCAGATGTCGATCATTGACTCCTTCATTTCCGGTTCTCGGAACAACCAGAAGAAGACGGGATCTAGTCACCTGCGCAGCGAGTTCGCGCGCTCATCGAACAAGCAGAACTCCCTCGTCTGACCCGTAAAGAAAACAAAGAGAATGCCCACCGCGAGGAGAAATCCTACGAAAATCAGGAGTGCGACGAAACGAAGAATGGCCGAACTAATCCCAGCTTCCATGGGAGCGAAGCGACCCTGCGGTTACCCGTGCGGATTTTCTATCGCCGACCAGGGCGTCAGCGGCTGCAGACGAAGGCTGGAACACAGTGCCCGCAGGCCCGCGAGGGTCGCTTGATCGGTGGAGGTGAAGCGCAGCCCGGAAAGGCCCTCCGTGTCCTTCCAAACCACCTGGGCTTCGGCGCGGAACTCGTCACCCTTCCTGCGGAAAAGAAGCCGGCAGTTCTTTCCGGACGCGGGTATGCCTGGGCCGCGGACGCAGCATCCCTGAACGCTCAACACTTCCACTTGGACCTCTTGAGACACTCCCGACTCGTGATTAGTCAGGACAGCCGTAAGTTCGGCAAAATAACGCGGCACTTTCCGTCGGTCGTTAGACATAGGGGCAGTCTAGCGTTTTGACGAGATGGGCGCAAGAGCACAGTCGCTCTGCACGCGCACCGTTCCTCACATTTGGATCGTGGATCTCTTACTTGCGGGCTGTTGCCACGTAGGCTTCAATGCACTTTCGCTCGTAGAGCCCAAGATCGAGGAAGCGAATCCCCACGCCGAGCTTCAGAACCGAGTAAATAACGTCGGCTTCCGCTTTGAGGGCTTCGTCCTCGTCTTCCAGGTGAAAGAGCACCCGGAGGCGGGTGCCAATCGGGATGGTCTTAGTT